>CALRME020000017.1:0-14190 GCA_943369045.1 Sphingobacterium thalpophilum | reverse complement strand
AGCCTGTGTACGCAACGGCTCCAGGCTCTGGATCTGCACCTTGGACTCCAGGTCAAGTTTTTCCTTGGCCGCGATTTCGTCCTTGGGCGCGATCCACAGGACGTTGCCCGTTTTGCGCATGCCCAGGCCCTTGGCCTGCAGGATGATGTCCAACGCCTGGTCCCAAGGCACGTCCTTGAGCCGCAGGGTCACGTTGCCCGAGACCGAATCCGAAGTCACGATGTTGAAGTTCGTGAAGTCGGCGATCACCTGCAGCAACGACCTGACGTCGATGGCCTGGAAGCTCAAGGTCAGCTTCTCGCCCGAATACCCCGGTCCCTGGCTCAGCTTGGATGGGTCCACCTTCTGCTGACGGACCTCGACCACGAACTGGTTGTCACTCTGGTAGGCGCTGTGCTCCCACGCACCCTTGGGCTCGATGACGATGCGCACGCGGTCCCCCGCCTGGAAGGTCGTGAGGGTCTGCACCGGCGTGCCGAAATCGGAGACGTCGAGCTTGCGGCGCAGTCCTTCGGGCAGGGTGGACTTGAGGAATTCGACGACAAGGTTCTGGCCTTGCTGCCGGATATCCACGCCAACCTGGTTGTTCGGCAGGTCGACAACGATCCTGCCTGCATTGTCCGCGCCGCGCCGGAAGTCCAGGTCCTTGATGGGCTGGGTGTCACGGGCGCGGCTCTCCACGAACGCGGGCGAGGCTGCCGGTGTAGGCGTGGCTGTCGAAAGCGGCTCCAGCAGCACCAGGAGTGACTTGCCCTGGATCTGGGCCTTGTACGCGGTAGAGGATTTCAGGTTCAGGACGACGCGGGTACGCTCGCCGGCCTGCACCACGTTGACCGAACGGATATTGCCCTGGTTGAGCTCGACCGTGGATCGCCCAAGGCCATTGGATGCGCCGGGGATGTCCAGCGCGATGCGGGCCGGCGACTGGATCACAAAACCCGCGGGAATTGCCGCCAGTGGCTGGGAGAAGTCGATCCGTATCACCTCGACGCCGCCCTGGAGCGAGCCGGTCACGGACTCAATGACGGTCTGCGCCCGCGCCGAAAGCGAGAACGCCACAGCGAGCAAACACAATGCCGCCTCACGCAGCCTGCGCCATGTCATCCATTCCTGCTTTTTCATTTTGACCCTTCTTGCAGCTGCAATTTGGCTTGGCGCTCGATCCATTCACCGCCGGCATCCTGCACGATCTCACGCAGTACCACCTCGCTCTCGCCCACCTTGGTGATTTTTCCGAAGTTCTGGCCCAGGTAGTTACCTGGGCGTACCGTGTAAATGAGGTTGTCGACGCGAACCAGCGCCACCGCCTGGCCACCCCTGTTGAGGCTGCCCACCATGGCCATGCCGTCGAGCGGATAGCTCTCGAGCGGCTCCTTGCGGCGCGCCAGCTCGGGCGTGATCAGTGCGCCGCTGGAAGGCGATTGCGCGCTTTCCTTCTTCAGGGCCTGGGTCAGCTTCTGGTTGCTGAAAGGCTCAAGCGCGCTTTCCTGCGAGTAGTTCTGCGGAATGAACTTCTTTGGCTCGGGAATGGGCTGCACCCTGGGCTTGGTCTGGGAACGCTGTTCGGTCATCCAGACCTGCAGCTCATCCTGGTCCGATGCACTACAGCCAGCAAGAAGCGATGCGCACGCGATCAGCGAAACGGGCAGGCCAGAACTGATCCTCATTTCTTGGCCCCTGTACCGGTCGCCTTGCGCTGGGCACTCACCTCGTCATTGTCAAGGTAGCGGAATGTTTTGGCGGTCGCCTCCATGGCAAGCGTTCCATCCTTGACAGGGACGATGACCAGGTTGTTCAGTGTGACGATGCGCGAAAGGTTGGCGATGTCGGAGGCAAACGAACCCACGTCGTGGTAACGGCCGGTCACCTTCACGGCGATCGGCAGCTCGGCGTAGTACTCCCGGACCACAACGTTGCCCGGCCGGAACAGGTCAAACTGGAGGTTGCGGCCGAGGCCTGCCTGGTTGATGTCGGACAGCAGTGCGTCCATTTCAGCCTTGCTCGGAAGCTGCTTTTCCAGCTGGGTGACATAGGTCTGGACCTGCTCGCGCTGCTTCTTGAGCGCATCCAGGTTCACGGCCTGGACCAGCTTCTTGCTGAACTCCTCGCGCAGCGCGGTTTCCTTGACCTTTTCCGCTTCAAGCTCGGAATCCGACCCGCTCAACCACACGAACCAGAGCGCCGCGACGATGGCGGCCATTGCGACGAGGCACAGGGCGAACCGGGGAACCGCCGGCCACGAGGCCGGGTCGTTCGGGTTGAGGCCGCGAAACTGCGACATCACGCGCTGCTGCAGCGCCGCAAAATCAATCTTGGGAAGAGACTTGGTTGCCATTGCGATACTCAGGTCTTCGCCGGCGCGCTGGCGGCAGACGCGGCCTTTTGCACTTCGGCTGCGCGTACAAGACGCACACGCATGTTGAAGCTCGACACCCGGCGCTGCTCGCGCGCGCTCAAGGTGACATTGGCCGCCACGATTTCTATCAGCTCCGGCTTGGCCAGCCAGGGGCTGTTGTTGCTCAGGTTACGAAGGAGTTCTGACACCCGCTCATTGGATTGCGCCATCCCCTGGATTGAAACGGTCTGGTTGTCCTGCCGCATCGCAGTCACGTAAACACCGTCGGGCAGCTGCCTGACCAGCTCGTTGAGCAGGTGCACCGGCAGATTGCGGTCCGCCTGCAGGTCTTCAACCGCCTGCTGGCGCGCACGAAGCGCGGCAATTTCAGTCTGGAGATTGGCAATATCCTTGATCTGGCCCTCCAGCCGCTTGATCTCGTTTTGCAAGGCCATGTTCTTGCCTTGCTGCGTAGAAATCTGGGCCGAATACCAGAGAAAGATGGCGCCTGCGATCACGCCGCCCACCACAGCCGACGCGCCCAGCGCCGCAAAGAACGCTTCCCGCTTGCGCTTGCGCGCCGCTTCGCGGTGGGGCAGCAGGTTGATCAGGATCACTGCAGGAACCTCCGCATGGCCAGGCCGCAGGACGTCAGGTAGGAAGGCGCCTCACGGCGCATCTTCTTCTCGCGCACGCCCTCGCCGATCTGCATGCCCTCGAAGGGGTCAGCCAGGCTGCAGGCGAAAGAGGTCTGCGCCGTCACAGCGTCCGTGAGGCCCGGCAACGCGGCCGAGCCGCCCGCCAGCAGGATGTAGTCGACCTTGTTGTGCGGCGTGCTGGTGAAGAAGAACTGGAGCGCCCGCCCCACTTCCTGGGCCATGCTGTCGACAAACGGCTTGAGCACACCGGACTCGTAGTCCTCGGGCAGGTCCCCGCTTCGCTTCTTGGCTTCAGCTTCTTCCGCAGAGAACCCGTACTGCCGCACGATCAGCTGCGTAAGCTGGGCGCCACCAAACGCCTGGTCCCGGTCGTAAAGGACTTCGTCGTTGCGGATGACCTGCATGCTGGTGGTGAAACCGCCGACCTCGAACAGCGCCACCATCGTGTCGACGCCGTTGTTGGGAAGCGCCTCGATCAGGCGGCCGGCCGCCAGGCGGGATGAATAGGATTCAACGTCAATGATGATGGGCTTGAGTCCTGCAGCCTCGGCCAGACCCTGGCGGTCCTGCACCTTTTCCTTGCGCGAAGCGGCGATCAGGACTTCAACGTCTCCGGCCGACGTGGGGCTGGGGCCCACAACGCAGAAATCGAGGCTGACCTCGTCCAGCGAGAACGGGATGTACTGGTTGGCTTCGGTTTCAACCTGGACTTCAAGCTCCTGCTCGGTCAGCCCGCCGGGCAGGATGATTTTCTTGGTGATCACCGCCGAAGGCGGCAGTGCCATGGCCACGTTCTTGGTCTTGGTACCGCTTTTCTTGACCACCCGCCGCATGGCGTCGGCAACTTCCTCGAATTTCTCGACGTTGCCATCCGTAATCCAGCCGCGCTCGAGCGGCTCGATGGCGCAGCGTTCCAGGACAAGGTTGCCGTCCTTGTCGCGCCCCAGTTCCACCAGCTTGACGCTGGACGAACTGATATCCAGCCCGAGCAGTGGTGCTGGCTGGCGGCTGAACAAGGACCCCAAGGACCCGAGAGAGATCAAATCTGTCCCCTGAAACACACCAAATTTAGGTGTAACAAACTTAAGAATTCACTTCAATGCTAGCAGTAAGCTCCTTGTCCCGCAAAGGTTTTTTCCCTTTTGAGCCCTGTGGACCGTTGCCAAAAACTGACGGGCTAACCTGCGATACTTTCAGGCATGTGCGAGGCTTGAACCTGACGGCGGGCCGCGCAAGCCCATCGAATTTCATGTACTCCAAAGCCCGGCGCCGGGCGATTTTTATAATGGCCACGGGACCTTACGTGGATTTCTATGCCTTCACAACCGACTGACCAGGACCTGGCAGGCCCTCATCCCGGCAACCCCAGGCAGCCGTCTGGCTGGAAGCGCCTGTTGTTGCGGCTGTTCCTGTGGGTCGGCGGCCTGGCGCTCGCCGGGGCCATTGCAATTGTTACCGTGGCCGGTGTGGCTTTGGCAGTGGCCTACCCTAACTTGCCCGACATTTCCGACCTGGTCGACTACCGTCCCAAGCTGCCGCTGCGCGTTTACTCGGCCGACGGCCTGCTGATCGGCGAGTTCGGCGAAGAACGCCGCAGCCTGACACCGATCAAGGACATTCCCGCCGTCATGAAGAATGCGGTGCTGGCCATCGAGGACGCGCGCTTCTTCTCACACAGCGGGGTCGACTACCGCGGCATGGTGCGGGCAGCACTGGCCAATCTTGGCCGCGTCAAGAGCCAGGGGGCGTCCACCATCACCATGCAGGTGGCGCGCAATGTCTACCTGTCGTCCGAAAAGACCTTCACCCGCAAGCTCTACGAGGTTCTGCTGACTTTCAAGCTTGAGCACATGCTCAGCAAGGACCAGATTCTCGAGATCTACATGAACCAGATCTTCCTGGGGAACCGGGCATACGGCTTCGCCGCCGCGTCCGATGCCTACTTCGGCAAGCCGATGAAGGATCTGACGATTGCCGAAGCGGCCATGCTGGCGGGCCTGCCCAAGGCCCCGTCGGCCTACAACCCGATCAGCAACCCCAGCCGGGCGCGGGCGCGCCAGCTGCACATCATCGAGCGAATGGAGGAAAACGGCTTCATCACGCCGGAGCAGGCCGAAGCGGCAAAGAAGCAGGAACTGAAGGTCAAGACGGGTTCCGACAACACCAAGGTCCACGCCGAATACGTGGCTGAAACCGTCCGCCAGCTGGTCTATGCGCAGTACGGCGAGGAAAGCTACACGCGCGGCCTGAACGTCTACACCACCCTCAGGGCCAGCGACCAGGACGTGGCCTACAAGGCCCTGCGCAAGGGCATCATGGACTACGAACGGCGCCAGATCTACCGGGGGCCGGAACAGTTCGTCGAGCTCCCTGCCGACAAGAAGGAGCTGGAAGAAGCCATCGACGACGCGCTGACCGAGCACCCGGACAACGGCGACGTCATGTCCGCGGTGGTGCTGGAAGCCAACCCGAAGAGAATTCTCGCCGTGCGCCAGAACGGCGAGAGCGTCGAGATCACCGGTGATGGTCTCAAGCCCGCCCAGTCAGGCCTGTCCGACAAGGCACCGCCCAAGATCAAGATCCGGCGCGGCGCCGTGATACGGGTCGTGAAGACACCCAAAAACACCTGGGAAATCACCCAGTTACCGGAAGTCGAGGGCGCCTTCATCGCCATCGACCCGCGCGACGGTGCCTTGCGCGCCATGGTGGGCGGCTTTGACTTCAACAAGAACAAGTTCAACCACGTCACCCAGGCCTGGCGCCAGCCGGGCTCAGGCTTCAAGCCTTTCATCTACTCGGCCGCGCTGGAAAAGGGATTCACGCCTTCAACCATCGTCAACGACGCGCCACTGTTCTTCGATGCCGGCGTCACCGGCGGCCAGCCCTGGGAGCCCAAGAACTACGACGGCAAGTTCGAAGGCCCGATGCAGCTGCACCGGGCCTTGGCGCAGTCCAAGAACATGGTGTCCATCCGCATCCTGCAGGCCGTGGGCGCCCAGAACGGCCAGGACTGGATTGCCCGGTTCGGCTTTGATGCGGAGAAGCACCCGCCCTACCTCACCATGGCGCTTGGCGCAGGCTCGGTCACACCCATGCAGATGGCCACCGGCTACTCCGTCTTTGCCAATGGCGGCTACCGCGTCAACCCCTGGCTGATCACCCGCATCACCGACCAGAAGGGCAAGGTGCTGGTCGAGAGCCAGCCTCCGCTGCCCAACGAATCGGTGCGCGCCATTGATTCGCGCAACGCCTTCATCATGGACCGGCTGTTGCAGGAAGTCGCCCGCTCGGGCACAGCCGCCAAGGCCCAGGCCATGCTCAAGCGGCCCGACCTGTACGGCAAAACGGGCACGACGAACGACGCCATAGACACCTGGTTCAACGGCTTTCACCCCACGCTGGTGGCCGTGGTCTGGATGGGCTATGACACACCCAAGTCGCTGGGTGACCGCGAAACCGGCGGCGGCCTGAGTCTGCCGGTGTGGATCACTTTCATGGAGCATGCGCTCAAGGGCGTGCCGGTGACCGAGATGAAGCCGCCTGAAGGCGTCATCAACCTGGGCGGCGAGTGGTACTACGAGGAATATGCCCGTGGCGCTGGCGTCGGCAGCCTGGGAATGAACCCGGCCCCGGGCACGCCCGGCACACCGGAGGACAAGAGCCTCATGAACTCCGACGGACAGCCGCCCAAGCCGGCGGCCGCGCCTTCCGAGGAGCGCAAGAGCATCCTCGACCTGTTCAGGAACTAGGCCTGGCCCTCAGGCAGAGAACTGCAGCGGCTGGCCTGCCTGCTCGCCTGCATAGCGGGTGAGGTTGGCGAAAAACTCGCCGTTGCCCTTGGTGTCCTGCCAGAGGCGGCCATCGAACTTGTAGTGGTAGCCGCCGGACTTCGCGGCCATCCAGATTTCATGCAGCGGTTTTTGCATGTTCACGATGATCTGGGTGCCGTTGCGGAAGGTCAGCGTGACCATGCCGCCGACACGCTGGTTGTCGACATCGGCATCGGTATCGTCGTTGATGCGGTCGCAGCAATCCTCAATGGCGCGCAGCAGGCTCTCGGCCTGGTCCATGAACTCGGGATCGGTCATGGCTGCTGCGGCCTCATGCTGGACTGCGGCCCTAGCACTTGAGCTCGAACTGGCGGTCGCGAACCTTCTTCATCGTCGCGCGCAGCTGGTCCTGGCGCTGGGGCGGCAGGGCCTGGCGGGACTCGGCCTCGATCTGCTGGATATTCTTGTCGATGGACTTGCATTCCGAGACATGTTCGGGCTTGGGCAGGGCCTGGGCGGACACTGCAGCGAACAGGGCGGCGATGGCGACGATGGTGCGCATGGGGGGATCTCACTCCTCGTTTTTGGAGCCGCTGTTATACCCCATCGCAATGGCACTGCCGGCCTTGCGGCAATGGCGTGCAGGAAGGGGCCCGTACAATTTCGGCATGCTCAATGTTTCGCGTATTTCCGGCAGCGCCTGCGCCCGGCTGGCCCTGGCCGCGGCCCTTGCAACGGCGCTCCCAGCTTGCGGACAAAAGGGCGCGCTGTATCTCCCGGTGGGCCCTGCGGCTGCAAACCGTGCGACCTTGCCCCAAACGCTTCAGCCGGGAGACCGCGGGGGTGCAGCCGCTGCGCCGGCCAACGCCGCTTCTTCTCCCATCCCCGTCCCGGTGCCCGGCACCGGCTCCGCCTCCCCGATCCGCACACCATGACTTCCAGCACCCTGCCCGGCCACCCCCATTTCGCCTACAGGGGCGCAGAGCTTTTTGCCGAAGACCGTGCGGTTGGTTCGCTCGCGCTCGAGCATGGCACGCCGCTGTTCGTCTACTCCAAGGCATCCATGCTTTCGGCGCTGGCCGCCTACCAGCGGGGGTTTGCGGGCCGCAAGGCGCAGATCTGCTACGCGATGAAGGCCAATTCCTCGTTGGGCGTGCTGCAGGTTTTCGCGCAGGCCGGATGCGGCTTCGACATCGTTTCCGGCGGTGAGCTCGACCGCGTGCTCGCGGCTGGAGCCGAGCCGGCAAAGATCATCTTCTCGGGTGTGGGCAAGACCCGCGGCGAGATGAAGCGGGCGCTGGACGCAGGCATAGGCTGCTTCAACGTGGAAAGCGAAGCCGAGCTGGAGGTGCTGAGCGAAGTGGCAACCGCCTGCGGCAAGACCGCCGCCGTGAGCATCCGCGTCAACCCGAACGTCGACCCCAAGACCCATCCCTACATCTCCACCGGCCTCAAGGGCAACAAGTTCGGCGTGGCGCACGAGCGCACGCTGGAAACCTACAAGCGCGCTGCCGCCCTGCCCGGCCTGAAGGTGGTGGGCATCGACTGCCACATCGGCTCGCAGATCACCGACGACAAGCCCTACCTGGACGCCATGGACCGCATCCTGGACCTGGTGGAAGCGGTGGAAGGCGCCGGCATTCCCATTCACCACATCGACTTCGGCGGCGGCCTGGGCATCAACTACAACGGAGACCAGCCGCCCGCCGCCGATGCGCTGTGGGCACAGCTGTTTGCCAAACTCGATGCGCGCGGTTTCGGCGACCGCCTGTTCATGATCGAGCCGGGCCGCTCTCTGGTGGGCAACGCTGGCGCCTGCATCACCGAGGTGCTCTACCTCAAGCCGGGGGAGCAGAAGAATTTCTGCATCATCGACGCCGCGATGAACGACCTGCCCCGGCCGGCCATGTACCAGGCCTTCCACGCCATCGCACCGGTCAAGGCCCGGACAAGCGAAGCCACGGTTTACGACGTGGTGGGCCCGGTCTGCGAAAGCGGCGACTGGATCGGCCGTGACCGCGAACTGTCGGTACGCCAGGGTGACCTGCTGGCCGTGATGTCGGCTGGCGCGTACTGCATGAGCATGGCCAGCAACTACAACACCCGGGGCCGCGCGGCGGAAGTTCTTGTTGATGGAAGCAAAGCCAGCCTGATCCGCGAGAGGGAAACGGCGGCCGATCAGATGCGCGGCGAGCGCCTGCTCTAACCGCTATCTATTCAATAGCTGTCAAAGCATTACTGGCGCACTCTGCAGCCGTTTTTTCTTCCAGAACTGCAGCAAGCGCCAGCCCAGCAGCAAGGCAATGATCGCGGCGTAGACAAACACTTCGGCGAAGTTGTTCTTGCCCGCGCGCATCCAGAAGAAGTGCAGCAACCCCAGCCCGGCGATCACGTAGACCAGCTTGTGCAGGGCCTGCCAGCGCTTGGCGCCCATGGCCTTGACTGCCTTGTTGAATGAGGTGAGCGCCAGGGGCGTCAGCAGCAGGAAACCGGAAAAACCAACCAGGATGAACGGGCGTTTGGCAATGTCCTTGGCGATGTCGGCGATGTCAAAGCCCATGTCGAACCAGCTGTAACTGAGCAGGTGCAGCACCACATAGAAGTACACGAACAGCCCCAACATACGGCGCAGCCGCGCCAGCGTGGGCAGGCCGGCGATCACGCGCAGCGGCGTCACGGCCAGCGTGATGCACAGGAAGCGCAGGGTCCAGTCGCCGGTGGAGCGGATCAGGTACTCGGCCGGGTTGGCGCCCAGGTTGTTGGTGAAGGCGCCGTACACCAGCCAGGCGAAGGGCAGCAGGCACAGCGCGAACAGCACCGGCTTGGCAGCAGGGTGCATCAGCGCCTTGCCCAGCCGCGCCTTGATTGTTGTCATCAGTAGTTCTTCTTCAGGTCCATGCCGGCGTACAGCTGGCCGACCTGCGCCTCGTAGCCGTTGAACATCAGCGTCTTGCGCTTCTTGGCGAACAGGCCGTGCGTGTGTGAGCGTCTGCCAACAGTGTGCGAATGCATAGGTGAGCGTGCCTTTCAGCGTTTACTCAGTGTATGTCGCTCTGGATTGACGGGCCTTACAGCCACTGCCAGAAACACCGTCCTTGGACACTTTAGGGTTCATTTTGCACACGAGGCATACAGCGACATGCGGGCAAGTCGGGATGTATCTGAAATACGATTCACGTAACATTATGTGAGTTCACCTAACAGACTACCGAGGTACCTCTTGCGACGCATCCAAGCCGGTTTCACCCTGATCGAACTGATGATCGTCGTTGCGATCATCGGCATTCTCGCCGCGGTCGCCCTGCCCGCCTACCAGTCGTACACGATTCGCGCGAAGCTGACGGAAATCATTCTCGCAGGAGCGGCCTGCAAGAACGCGGTGACCGAATACTGGGTGCACGTCTCGACACACCTGACGACGCAGCTGGGTCAGTACGGCTGCGAGTCGGCCGTACCCCTCACGAAGTACGTCGCGGGCGTGCAGACCACGCATTGGGGTGAAATCCGCGTACGGGTGCAGGGGCTGAGCACCGAGTTGAACGGGGCCTATGTCTACATGAAGCCCTACGACACGCCCGACGCCTCCGGTGGCGGTATCTCCGCCAACGGTGCGGTGCGCTCGTGGAAATGCGGGGTCCAGAACAACGATACCCCCTCCCTGGTCCTGCTCAACTACCTCCCGACGAGCTGCCGCGACGCCATCGCCATGGCGGGCGCCTGGGCCCCCTGATCGCCGGCACGCGGCTGATCAGTAGTTCTTCTTCAGGTCCATGCCGGCGTACAGCTGGCCGACCTGCGCCTCGTAGCCGTTGAACATCAGCGTCTTGCGCTTCTTGGCGAACAGGCCGTCCTCGCCGATGCGGCGCTCGGTGGCCTGGCTCCAGCGCGGGTGGTCGACGTCCGGGTTGACGTTGGAATAGAAACCGTATTCGTTGGCGGCGGCCTTGTTCCACGCTGTCTTCGGCTCCTTGTCTGTGAAGCGGATGCCCACGATGGACTTGCCGCTCTTGAAGCCATACTTCCATGGCACGACCAGCCGCACCGGCGCGCCGTTCTGGTTGGGCAGCACCTCGCCGTACATGCCGAAGGTCAGCAGCGTCAGCGGATTCATGGCTTCGTCCAGCCGCAGGCCTTCGGCATAGGGCCAGTCAAGCACGCGCGAACCGACGAAGGGCATGGTCTTGGGATCGGCCTGGGTGATGAATTCCACGTACTTCGCGTTGCCCAGCGGTTCGACCTTTTCAATCAGCTTGCTCATGGAGTAGCCCACCCAGGGGATGACCATGGACCAGCCTTCGACGCAACGCAGACGGTAAATTCGCTCTTCCTGCGCGCTGAGCTTGAGCAGGTCTTCCAGTGCGTATTTCGCCGGCTTCTTGACCAGGCCGCTGACCTCCACCGTCCACGGAGTGGTCTTCAGGGTGTGGGCGTTCTTGGCCGGGTCGGCCTTGTCGGTGCCGAACTCGTAGAAGTTGTTGTAGGTGCTGGCGTCCTTGTAGTCGGTGACCTTTTCCATCGTCACCGCGCCGGCCGCGGACGACTTGGCCCCGGGTAGCGCCGCCAGCTTGCCTGGCTTTTGCACCTGCGCCAGCGCCTCACGGCCCGCCCAGGAGGCCATCGCGGCGCCGGCGGCGCCGGTGGCCATGAGTTTCATGAGATCGCGCCGGCTTTGGTAGACCGACTGCGGGGTGATCTCGCTGGGAATGGCGTGGGTGAAGCCGTTGTCGTGGTTCTTGATCAGCATCGGGAGTCCTTGTTATCTGGCCGTTGGTCTGAATACGCCGGCCATTCTTACAAGGATTCAGAATGCCGTCACAACGTTCCGTAGCTGTGCAGCCCCGACAGGAACATGTTCACGCCGAGGAAAGCGAAAGTAGTCACAGCCAGCCCCACCAGCGCCCACCAGGCCGACACGGTGCCGCGCAGGCCCTTCATCAGCCTCATGTGCAACCAGGCCGCGTAATTCAGCCAGACTATCAGCGCCCAGGTTTCCTTGGGGTCCCAGCTCCAGTAGCCGCCCCAGGCCTCGGCCGCCCACAGCGCCCCGAGCACCGTGGCGATGGTGAAGAACGCAAAACCCACGGCGATGGATTTGTACATCACGTCGTCGAGGATCTCGAAGGACGGCAGGCGCTCGGCGATCCGCTTGCGGCCAAAGAGGATGCCAATGGCGATCAGCGCCGAAACGGCCGCGTAGCCGACCCAGTAGCTGCCGCCCGCCTCGGCCACGCCACGCTGACGGAAGGCAATCGGCACGAAGCACAGGGCCACGCCAAGCAGCCACAGCGGCGTCAGCTTGTACCAGCGGGTCTCGCCGGCCTGCTGCTTGATCAGGTAGGCGAAGGCCACCATGGCCGAAAGCGAGAAAGTGCCATAGCCGATGAAGTTGGCTGGCACGTGCAGCTTCATCCACCAGCTCTTGAGGGCCGGCACCAGGGGCTGGATCTCATGGGCTTCGCGCACCACGGTGTACCAGAGCAGGAAGCCGACTGCCGCACTGACCACCAGCATCACGAACGCGCCCAGCGAGCGCGTCTTGTACTGGTCTTCGAAGTACAGGTAGAAAGCGGTGGTCAGCCAGCAGAACAGCACGAACACCTCGTACAGGTTGCTCACCGGGATATGGCCCACATCCGAGCCGATCAGGTAGCTCTCATACCAGCGCACCAGCGTACCGATGAGCGCCATGCCCACTGCCACCCAGGCCAGGCGCGAGCCGATCAGTTCCATCGCCGCGGACTGGCCGCGCGAGAACATGCCGATCCAGTAAAAGATCGTGCTCATGAAGAACAGCACGCTCATCCAGAGGATGGCTGACTGGCTGGACAGGAAGTACTTGAGCCAGAACACGGTTTCCGCGCGCGCCAGGCTGCCCTGGTAGGAGGCGATGCCCAGCAGGGCAAAACCGGCCGCCACCAGCATCAGCAGCCGCAAAGGTTTCCAGAACCAGCCGATCCAGATGGCGGCCGGAACGGCGCCGATCAGGATGCCCTTCTCGTAGACGTCCATGAAGCTGGCGTAACTTGAAAACGCAAACAACCCGCCTGCCAGGACGATGGCCGCGAACAGCCAGTCGAACCAGTTGCGGCGCGAGAAGAAGCCTTCGTTCAGTTCGAATGTGGTCGTAGCGGTGTTCATGGCTTGAGCCCCATCAGTTTGTCCTTGAGCAGCGCGAATTCGCGGTCGGTGTCCATGGTCAGGCGGTTGCTCGACAGCGCCATGGTGGCCTCTGTGGCCCCGTCCTTCGGCGTGAGCCAGACCCAGACCCGGCGCTCACGGATATACAGCATCGCAAAAACACCCAGGATCAGCAAGGCGCAGCCCAGGTAGACGATGTTGCGGCCAGGGGCGCGTGCCACCTGGAACACGCTGGCCTGCACCTGCGTGAAGTCCTTGAGCTGGAAGGCCACCGGCGCCGGATAGACGTGCATGTCGCTCAGGGCCAGCACGGCCTGCGTCATGAAGGCCTGCGTTTTCTCGCTGGGCTCCAGCGGCTTGAGGTTGGCGCGCTCGCGCGTCATCTGGGCCAGCTCGTACAGAACGCCATTGAGGATGCGCACCAGCACCTCGCCGGCGCGGGCGCGTTCAGCTTCGGGCACGTTGGCTTCCATGAAGTCGGAAATGGCCTGCAGGCCGGCCGCGCCCTTGCCGTCATCGGGACCGGCAAAAAGCCCCAGCGCGCGCGATGCGGACGCTGCCAGCTGGGCAGCCAGTTCGGGCCGCGCCTGATCGGTGGCGCGCACCGAATAGCGGCGCACGGCCTGCTCGCGCAGCGCTGCATCCTGCAGGCCCTGGCGCAGGCGGATGAAGCCGTCGACGTTGCCCTGGTCGTCGCCGGGAATTCGCAGGTAGCGGAAGGCCTCGGTAGGCGTCTCGCGCATGCCCATCAGGTAAACGGGTGCGCCGTCGCCCATGTCCACCGGCAGCATGTAGTTGTGGAATTCGCGAGCCTGGCCGGCGCCATCGCGCAGCTTGTAGGTGATGCTGGGGCCGACATTGCGCAGTTCCTTCTTGGTCGCGGTCTTGTTGGCCGCGCCCATGCGCGAGTCGATGGACGAGCGCAGGTCCACCTTGCGCACATCGGTAGCCGAGCCCGAACCCTTGTCGGCGCCGAAATTCTCCACATTGATCACACGCAGCGCCGTGTATTCGAGCGTGAGCTTTTCCGCGCCGTCGCCCTGGCCTTTGGTCAGCTGCGAAGTGCCGCCAATCACGCCCTCAATCTCGAACGGTTTGGCCCGCGCGTTCATGGGCACGGCCTGCAGCTTCACGCTGGAGCCGCCGTCGTCGAAACTCGACTGGTAGATCTCGATGCCACGGTGGCGCACCGGGTGGTTCACCTCCACCCGCGCCGGGATCTTCTCGCCGGTTTCCTTGTCGTGGATCACGATCTCACTGGCGAACAGCTTGGGCATGCCGGTGGAGT
>CALRME020000016.1:0-14745 GCA_943369045.1 Sphingobacterium thalpophilum | reverse complement strand
ATGCGCCTGTCGGTGCGCGGGCTCACGGCCGAGGCCGCGCCCGCCGCCGACGTGCTGGCCGACTGGCGCGCCGAATGCGTCACACGGCTGGCCGCGGCGGGTTTCGACACGGTCTGGGATGTGCAGGAGCCGCCGCCCGGCCTGGCGCTGCCGGCCCGCACGCATGTGCAGCTCACCCGCATCCTGCGCGAGGCCGTGTCCAATGCCATCCGCCACAGCGGCGGCACGCGCTGCAGGGTGCACGTAGCTTTTGACGGGCAGCTTGTCACGCTGGAGGTGGAAGACGACGGCCAGGGCCTGGCGGCGCGGGAGCCCAGGGCGGACGGTGGCCACGGCCTGCCCAACATCGAGCGCAGGGTGCGAAGCCTGCACGGCACGCACCGCTTTGGAACCAGCGTGCTGGGCGGCGTATTGCTCAGCCTGCAGGTGCCGCTGGAGCCCGGTGCCGCTGCTTCGGCGGGTTAACATCAAGCGCATATGAAAAGCGCCCTCATCGTCGAAGACCTTCCCGAGATTCGCGTCTGGCTGGGCGATGTGGCGCGCGCCGCTTTTCCCGAGCTCGACGTGGTGAGCGCGGCGCGGCGTGACGATGCACTCGAGCATGTGCGCCAGACGCCGTTCGACCTGGCGCTGATCGACCTGGGCCTGCCCGACGGCAGCGGCCTGGACGTGGTGGGCGCGCTGCGCAAGCACCAGCCGGCCGCGCTGCCGGTGGTGGTGACCATTTACGACGACGACGACCACCTGTTTCCCGCGCTGCAGGCCGGCGCCTTCGGCTACCTGCTCAAGGAGCAGCCCCGCGACACGCTGGTGGCCCAGCTGCTGCGGATGACCCAGGGCGAGCCGCCGCTGTCGCCGCCCATCGCGCGCCGAGTGCTCGCGCACTTTGCCAGCGCCCACCTGCGCCGCGGCGCGCTGGTGCGCCAGTTTGAGGAAGAAGTAAGCCTCACCGACCGCGAGACGGAAGTGCTGCAGCGCGTGGCCAAGGGTTACACCCTGCCGGAGATTGCGCTCCAGTTCGGGCTTTCAAAGCACACCATCGCCGACTACATCAAGCAGATCTACCGCAAGCTCAATGTGTCTTCGCGCGCTGAGGCGGCCCTGGAAGCGGCGCGCCGCGGGCTGGTGAATCCATGAAGAAGGAAATATCTTGATCGGCCGGCTCCAGGGAACATTGGCAGAGAAGAACCCGCCGCAGGTGCTGGTGGACTGCAATGGCGTGGGCTATGAAGTCGACGTGCCCATGAGCACGTTCTACAACCTGCCGGGCCTGGGCGAGAAGGTCACGCTGCTGACGCACTTCGTGGTGCGCGAGGACGCGCAGATCCTGTTCGGCTTCGGCTCCTCCGGCGAGCGCGAGGCCTTTCGCCTGTTGATCAAGATTTCCGGCGTCGGCCCGCGCACAGCGCTGTCGGTGCTCAGCGGCATGAGCGTGTCCGATATTGCCCAGGCCGTCACCGCGCAGGACGCGGGCCGGCTGGTCAAGGTGCCGGGCATTGGCAAGAAGACTGCGGAGCGCCTGCTGCTGGAATTGAAAGGCAAGTTCGGCGCCGACCTCGGGACCGGCGGCGCCAGCGTGGCCAGCGATGCGCAGGCCGACATCCTGCAGGCCCTGATCGCGCTGGGCTACAGCGACAAGGAAGCCGCGCTGTCACTCAAGGCCCTGCCCAAGGATGTGGGCGTGAGCGAGGGCATCAAGCTGGCGCTCAAGGCGTTGGCGAGGTAGGACGGCATGACGATCCAGACCGACGACTTCGAAATGCCACCGTCCAAGCGGGTGGTTGCTGCCACGCCCGCGTCACCGGCCGAAGAGGCAATCGAGCGGGCGTTGCGGCCCAAGCTGTTTGACGAGTACGTTGGCCAGTCCAAGGTGCGCGAGCAGCTGGAAATCTTCATCGGCGCCGCGAAGAAGCGCGGGGAGGCACTGGACCACGTGCTGCTCTTCGGCCCGCCGGGCCTGGGCAAGACCACGCTCTCGCACATCATTGCGCACGAGTTGGGCGTGAACCTGCGCCAGACCTCCGGCCCTGTGCTGGAAAAGCCCAAGGACCTGGCCGCCCTCCTGACCAACCTCGAGAAGAACGACGTGCTCTTCATCGACGAGATCCACCGGCTCTCGCCCGTGGTCGAGGAAATCCTCTACCCGGCGCTGGAGGACTACCAGATCGACATCATGATCGGCGAAGGGCCGGCGGCGCGCAGCATCAAGCTTGACCTGCAGCCCTTCACCCTGGTGGGCGCGACCACGCGCGCCGGCATGCTGACCAACCCCTTGCGCGACCGTTTCGGCATCGTGGCGCGGCTGGAGTTCTACACCGCCGAGGAGCTGGCGCGCATCGTCAAGCGCAGCGCCGGGTTGTTGAACGCGCCGATGGACGAAGAGGGCGGCATCGAGATCGCGAAACGTTCACGCGGCACGCCGCGTATCGCCAACCGCCTGCTGCGCCGCGTGCGTGACTACGCGGACGTCAAGGGCACGGGCCACATCAGCAAGGACATCGCGCACAAGGCACTGGCCATGCTCGACGTCGACCCGCAGGGCTTCGACGTGATGGACCGCAAGCTGCTCGAAGCCGTGATCCACCGTTTCGATGGCGGCCCGGTGGGGCTGGACAACATTGCCGCCTCGATCGGCGAAGAGCGCGACACCATCGAGGATGTGATCGAGCCCTACCTGATACAGCAGGGCTACCTGCAGCGCACACCGCGCGGCCGCATCGCCACGCTGGCGGCCTACCGTCACCTGGGCGTGATGCCACCGGCGGGCACGGCGGACCTGCTCGACTGAGCCTGCCGCATGCGTGCTGCCAACGCGCAGGCGCCCGGCCTGAGCCACGAAGAGCGCGAAGTCTGGCATGCCCTTCAATGGGTGTTTGCGGCCGGCCTCGCCTGCTATTCACTCGCCGGGCTGATGCACGGCAGCCTGGCGATGTTTGTCCTCGACGGGTTTTTCATCGTCAAGGGCCTGCCGGCCCTCATGTATGCAGGCGCCTGCCTTTGCCTCGCCCTGGCATGGGCGGCGGTGTTGCTGAACCAGCGCGACAAGCTGGCGGAAGGCGCGGTGCTGATCCGGGGATTGCTGCTCGCTTTTGCCGTCCTGGTGGCTGCTGCCTTTCTCGTGGCGATGCTCGCGCCGCCCGCGTCTGCCGCTGTGCGGCGTTCATGGGGCCTGAGCCCGGCGTCTGACGCGCCGCTCTTTCCCATCGCACTGACCTGGCGGCTGTGGCTGCCCTTTGCACTGGACGCCATGGTCTGGCGCATGGTGGCGGTATCGGTCATGTCGCTGGCAGCGATGTTTCTCTGCCATGCCTTCCGCATGCCACGTGCCTATCTGTTCTTCATGGGTTTGCTGGTGTTGCCTCTGGCCGCCTATTTCCTGGGCGACGGGGCTTACCAGTACGTCACATCCCGGCAGCTCGCCGGCCCCAGCAGGCCTGAGTTTGCGGCCGGGTACCGCAGCCACCCCGGCGAGTTCAATGCCTGGCTGGTCGCCTGCCAGGTCATGGGCGGCTCCATGGCTGCATTCGGGTGTGCGATGGTCTACGCTGCTTTCAGGTATTCGGAGCCGACCACGCAGCGGCTTGTTGCCCGCTGGCAGGCAGCGAAGTAGCGGCAGCAGCGGCGCCGGCCGGCTGCGCGTTCCTGGCAATCAGCACCTGCGCCACGTAGTAGGTCGCGAGCACGAAGAACTGCGCCATCGGGAACTGCACGGCGAACTTGTTGGTGGCCAGCAGCGAATCGCTGACCATGAAGAAGCAGGCGCCCAACGCCACGCCCACGGCGGCGCGGTCGCGCAGCACGGTGGCGCGCCCTATGGCCTGAGCCGCCATCAGCGCGATCACGATCACATAAGCGGCCACCGCCACGCGCAATACGGGGTTCAATCCGTTGAACAGGAAAGCGTACATCGCGGCACCCACGCACAAGGTGGCCACCAGCGCGCGCCGGCTCGGGAACCAGGCCATGCCGCGCTTGAACAGGGCGATGTAGAACAGGTGGGCGATGAGGAAAGACACCAGGCCGGGGATGAAGAAACCCGGGAACATCAGGAAGCAGTCACCGGCCAGCGAGAACGCCAGCCCGCCAATGAGCAGGGAAGAAAAACGGCCCGGGAAGCGCATCTGCTTTGCTTTGGCAGCTACATAAAAAATAGCAATCAGCATGGCCAGCGGCTTGAACACGCGGTGCAGTTCGACCAGATTTTCAGCGCCGGTGGCCGTCGCCAGCGCGCAGGCTTCGACCAGCAGCACCTCAACGATTGTGAGCCGGCCCTGCAGCACGCCGCCCACCGCCCACAAGCCTGCCGCCAGTGCCGCCAGCCACACGGCGGACTGCGACAGCGGCATCCGGTCGGCATGCCAGAGGAACATGGCGACGCAGCCCAGCAGCGCGGCAAACTGCAGGCCGCCAAACCACAGCACGGCATCGCTGACCGGCGGGTGGTAGCGCTGCACGCGCGCCATGTCGAACGGGTCCTTGGGAAAGCGCGCGGCCACGTCTGCTGGCCGCCAGCCGGGCGGCTTGAACCAGACCTTGAACTTGTCTAGCCAGCTCTTCGCATGCCAGGAGTCCTGCGCCAGCGCCCAGTAAACCTCCGCGTTGGACCACAGCGGGTCCCAGCTGTTGAGCGGGCTGCGCGTGCCGTAGACGCACTTCGCGTCTTCCTCCTTGAAGCTGCCGAAGAGGCGGTCCCAGATGACGAGCACGCCGCCGTAGTTGCGGTCCAGGTACTCGTCGTTCACCGCGTGGTGCACGCGGTGGTTCGATGGCGAGCAGAACCAGCGGTCGAACCAGCCCAGCTTGCCCACGTGCTCGGTGTGCACCCAGAACTGGTAGAGCAGGTCGACAAGGGCGACCACGCCGAACACCAGCGGCGGAACGCCGGCCACCGCCATGGGGATGTAGAACACCCAGCCCACCAGCGCGCCGGAACTGGTCTGGCGCAGGGCGGTGGACAGGTTGTAGTCCTGGCTCTGGTGGTGCACCACGTGGGCGGCCCAGAACAGCGCGCTCTCATGGCCGGCGCGGTGCAGCCAGTAGTAGCAGAAGTCGTAGAAGACCAGGGCCAGGATCCAGCCGTACCACGTGGTCCAGAACTCGCGCGCCGCCTCGATGGGCACGATGGACAGCGTGGTGTAGACCGCGCCGTAGATACCGACCCGCAGCAGGCGCGTGAACACCTTGCTGATCTCGCTGAGCATGCCCAGGCTGATGCTGTTGACGGCGTCGTTCAGTCGGTAGGTGTTGCGCTTTTTCTTCCAGCCCCAGGCGAACTCGATCGCGATCAGCAGGAAGAAAACCGGTGTCGCAAGGACGATGATCTGGCTGGGGCTCATCCCGCCATTTTCCCAGCGCTCAGGTCAATGCGCCCCGGGCATCAACCCTGATGATTCGCTCCACCGTGCCCTTGCGCAGGCCGCCGGTGACGCCGATCAGGAAGTCGTGCAGGTTGACGGTCGGGTCGCAGTGGCCGGGGATGAGCCACAGCATGCGGCCAATGTCGGGAATGCGGCGGCTTTCGCCGGCCGGCCGCAGGATGCCGTGCTCGTCGCCGCCGTTGAAGTAGTCCAGCTCGCTCTCGGCGTCGAAGGCGTGCACCCGGGGCAGGCCCGAGTCGATGGCGTGGCTCTTGTGGCCGGCATCGCAGACGGCGTGGTCTTCGCAGGAGCTCATGACCTGGGTCTTGACGAACAGGGCGTGCTCGAACACCGGCTGGGCCGGGTCGCGCTCGTTCTGCGCATAGTCGGCGTCCATGAACAGGAAGGAGCCGGCCTGCAACTCGCCGAAGACGCCGCTGGCCGCTTCCAGCACCAGGCTGCCAGTGCCCGCGCCGGTGACCAGGTCGACGGCGATGCCTTCGGCCTCGATCAGCTTGCGGGTGTACTGCACATCGTCCACCACGATGGAAATCGCATCGCGGCGCTGCTGCGCGCTGCGCAGGTGCTGGGCCCTGCCGTGGTAGGCCTGCAGGCCGGCAAAGCGCAGGGCCGGGTGCTTGCGGATTTCGTGTGCCAGGGTCACGGCCGACTTGCCGGGCGCCACGCCGCAGCGGCCCTGGCCGACGTCGATTTCCACGAACACGTCGATCACCGCGGCCTTGCCCGCCGCCGCGCCGGTGCCGGGCGCCGCTGCCAGGCGCGTGCGCGCCTCGTTCATCGCGATGGCCAGCCGTGTCACGCCCTCGATGCTGTCCACCGCGATGGCAAGCTGCCCGCGTTGCGCGGCCAACTGGTGGGCCAGCGCCGCCACACGGGCCAGCTTTGGCGCGGCTATGACTTCGTTGCTGATGTAGATGTTGGTGACGCCGCCGGCGGCCATGGCCTCGGCCTCGGCCGTCTTCTGCACGCACACGCCCACGGCGCCGGCCTGCATCTGCAGCTTGGCGATGGCAGCGCTCTTGTGCATCTTGGCGTGGGGCCGCCAGCGCACGTCGTGCTTTTTCGCGAAGTCGGCCATGCGGCCCAGGTTGCGCGTCATCGCGTCCAGATCCACGACCAGGGCCGGCGTGTCGATGGCGTTGACGGTCTGGCCGACGAGGAGGCGCAGGTGCTCAGGCAGCGGTGTTTTCGTCGGCGGAGTCATTGTCCAGGTGCTGTGTGTCGGACCAGCCGACCAGTGTGAAACCTTCTGGTGTCCAGAGCAGGCGGTTGATCGCCGCATTTGGCAGTTGCCAGGTGCGGGGCGAGTTGACTTCCTGCCGCGTGGCGATGCGGTACAGCGCATCAAGCACGCCGCCATGCGCAACCACCACGATCTGCTCGCCGGGGTGGCGCGAGGCCAGATCGGTGATGGCCTTCATCACGCGCTCGCGCAACTGCACCAGCGACTCGCCGCCCTCGGGCGCCCAGTCCGGGATGCGGCTGCGCCAGTCGCGCGACTGGTCGGGAAAGGTTTCGCGGATCTCGTCGAAGGTCTTGCCCTGGAACACGCCGAAGCTGCGCTCGCGCAGGCCCTCGTCGGACACCACTTCGGTGCCGGCGGCGTCGGCAATCGATTTCGCCGTTTCGTGCGCACGGCCCAGGTCGCTGGAATAGATGGCGTCGATGGGCTCGGTGGCCAGTGCGGCGGCCACCCGTTTGGCCTGCCAGCGGCCGGTCTCGTTCAGCGGAATGTCCATCTGGCCCTGGATGCGCGCATCCACATTCCAGGCGGTTTCGCCATGGCGGACGGCGATGATGCGGGTGGCTTCCATGAGCCACTGATTTTAGGGTGCGCTACGGTCCGCCGACGCGGATGTTGACCTTTCGCGGACCGGCGGGCGCATTCGGGAAGCCCTGCAGTGCGGCCTCGAACATGGCGGGTAGAACGGAAGTGTTATCGCTCCAGGGCCCGTCGCTGACCGCATGGGTTTCGTAGACCACCCTGTTGGACGGCAGCTCGCGCAGGATCAGCGATACCTCGCGCTGGTACCAGGGCTGCTCCATGCGGGGGAAGGGCGCCATCAGGCCCACGCCGCCGTAGCCAAATCCGAAGCCGAAACCACCGCCCCAGCCGTCCCAGGGGTCGGACCAGGGGGAGAGAGTGCGCTGTACCCGGGCGCCGACCTGTGCGCTGAAGGCGGGCGCGGCGTCGTTGCGCCGCAGGCCTGCCTTGAACAGGGCCCCATCGGCCAGCTTCTCAAGCTCGCCCTGCAGGGGCGACTGCTGGGAGGGCAGGCGCTCGAAGCGGTAGGTAGCGCCGGCAGGGATGGCGGGCGCGGAAGAGAAGGCCTGGACGTTGGCGTCGAGCACGAAGCCGGTGGCGCAGCCCGACAGCAGGGACGCGGCCAGGAGCAGCGCACCCCATCGAAAGAGCCAGGAACGATTCATGTTGCACCTCCCGGGTACCAGCGGGCATAAGCCCGAACAGCTCAGATTTTGATGACCTGCAGGCCGGGCAGCGTAGGAGCGGCTGGAAACTCTTCGTGGTCGAAGGCCTTGTCGCCGTCCTCGCTGGCCACGCCCGTGGCTTTGAGACCCTTGAAGTCGTGCAGGGTTCCGTCGGCCAGGTGCGAGGGCACGACGTTCTGCAGCGCCGAGAACATGTTTTCCACCCGGCCGGGGTGCTTCTTTTCCCATTCGCGCAGCATGGCGCCGACCTGCTTGCGCTGCAGGTTCTCCTGGCTGCCGCACAGCGTGCACGGGATGATGGGGAACTGCATGTGTTCGGCCCAGCGGATCAGGTCTTTCTCGGGCACATAGGCCAGCGGACGGATCACCACGTGCTTGCCATCGTCGCTGACCAGCTTGGGCGGCATGCCCTTGAGTTTGCCGCCGAAGAACATGTTCAAAAAGAAGGTCTGCAGCAAGTCGTCGCGGTGATGGCCCAGCGCCACCTTGGTCGCGCCCAGTTCGTCGGCCACGCGGTACAGGATGCCGCGGCGCAGGCGCGAGCACAGGCTGCACATGGTCTTGCCGGGGGCGATCTTGTCCTTGACGATGGAATAGGTGTCCTGGTTCTCGATATGGAAGGGCACACCGAGCTTTTCCAGGTAGGCCGGCAGGATGTGTTCCGGGAAACCGGGCTGCTTCTGGTCCAGGTTGACGGCGATCAGGCTGAAGTTGACCGGCGCGCGCGCCTGCATCTTCAGCAGGATGTCCAGCATGCCGTAGCTGTCCTTGCCCCCCGACAGGCACACCATGACCTTGTCGCCCTCTTCGATCATGTTGTAGTCGACGATGGCCTGGCCCATCAGGCGGCACAGGCGCTTTTCCAGCTTGTGCGTTTCGCGCTCGATTTTCAGGTCGCGCGTGGGCGACGGCTGCGCTTGCAGGGGGGTGGGTTCGTTGTCGATCCAGACGGCGCTCATGGGCCGTATTGTCTCACCGGGCGTACGGGCGTCGCGGATGTAGCCGTGTCACCGAACCCCTGGAGAAGCAATATTG
Source organism: Sphingobacterium thalpophilum (assembly GCA_943369045.1). Classification (GTDB taxonomy): domain Bacteria; phylum Pseudomonadota; class Gammaproteobacteria; order Burkholderiales; family Burkholderiaceae_C; genus Ramlibacter. Next base: position 5,881 of record CALRME020000016.1, on the reverse strand, counting down.
TGCCGTTTGTATGGCGACCATGGTCGCTGAGCTTGTGGGCGGGTGCGTCTCGCCGTTGCCGCAGTTACCGGACGCCGGGCGGAATTGCTCAGGCAGACACGTAAGCCTTGCGAAAATCCAGTGGCGTGCATCCAACCGACCGCTTGAAGAACTTCAGGAAGTTGGTCGGTTCGCTGAAACCGAGTTGGTGACCGATCCGGGCCGCCGTATCCTGAGTGTGAACCAGCAGGCGCTTCGCCTCAAGCGCGATGCGTCCGTCGATCACCGCCTTTGCGCTGCGGCCCGCAGTGGCGACGCAGGCACGTGAAAGCGTGCTCTCCGAAAAGCCCAGTTTCCTGGCGTAGTCGAGTACGCTGAGCCGTTTGGGGTAGCTGGCTTCAAGTTCCTTGGCGAAGAGTGCGTAAATTTCCCTCTCACGGGTGCTCTTTTCCCTTCGCTCAACGCTTCTGAGCTCGCGGGCAAGTCGCAGCAACAGGGCCAGGAGCTCGTGACGGATGATCGATGCTTCCATGTCAGTACCCTCGAAACGCGCCACGTCAGCCGCGAGCCGGCTGATATCTGCCATGGCTTCCGTGAACAGGCCTTGGCTCGGCCGCGAGACTGTCGGCCATTCGTCGAGCAAGAGCAAGCGCATGTCCCGGTCGTAGCGGGCAACCGAAGGCGTGAGGGCCTCGCTGGAAATCAGCGTGAGTTGCCCTTGGGCCTCTTTATTGAGGCGCCACTGCTGAACCTGACCGGGACGCACGAACAGGACCGTGCCGGGACTGAGTTCGTGCTCGACGAAATCGACCATGTGCCTGCCGCGTCCCTCATGCACGAGCAAAAGGTGGTGAAAGTCCACGCGTTGGGGCACCATCAACTTGGGATTGAGCCTGCGGCGCAACTCATCCAGCGCGAGCGTTTCCACCCCAACTCTTGCCAGTCGGGGGTTGTGGAAAAGCAGATCCTGGACCTGAGCAAGACGCCGAGACACGCAGGCAGTTTACCGCTCCCAAACCTCGTAGCTCCCAACTTTGACCATCGGTTTACGCTCTTCGACCTTTCGCCTTCGGCTGCTGGATCGGACACTCTCATCCGTGCTCGCCGCATTGCGTCTTCAAGGCCGCAAAAGAAAAGGTGATCTCAAATTAGGAATCTCAACATGAAGTCAACAACCACCCGCCGCCTGGCTCTTGCCACCCTGTCTCTCGCGGTTCTCGCCGGCTGCGCCAGCGGTACATCCCCCAACGCCACCAAGAAAGAAGTCCCCATGTCCCAGCAAAAGCAGCAAGTCGTCGCCCTGTTGAAGGCGATCGAGACCGGTGACCCGGCACCTGTCGCCGTCATCAACCCGACCAAGTACATCCAGCACAACCTCGGGGCCGCCGATGGTCTTGCCGGTTTCGGTGCACTGCTGCAAGCGCTGCCCAAGGGCTCGGCGAAAGTCAATACGGTTCGCGTCTTCCAGGATGGCGACTTCGTCTTCGCCCACACCGAATACAACTTCTTCGGCCCGAAAATCGGCTTTGACATCTTCCGGTTCGAAGACGGAAAGATCGTCGAGCATTGGGACAACCTCCAGGAAACGCCGAAGTCAGCGAACCCCAGCGGGAGAACGATGACTGACGGCCCTGCGCAAGCTACTGCGCTTGGGGACACTTCTTCCAGCAAGAAGCTTGTCGCCGCCTTCGTCGATGACATCCTGGTGAACAGACGCATGGAGAAGCTCGCCGGTTACATCGACGGCGACAGCTACATCCAACACAATCCCCAGATTGCTGACGGCCTCTCAGGCCTGGGAAAGGCGCTGGAGGCCATGGCAAAGGCCGGCGTGACCATGAAATACAGTCGCGTCCACAAGGTCGTCGGCGAAGGTGACTTCGTTCTGGTGGCGAGTGAAGGCCAGTTCGGCGGCAAGGCTGTATCGTTCTACGACCTTTTCCGGGTCCAGGGCGGCAAGATCGCGGAACACTGGGACACCATCGAAGCAATCCCGCCGCGTTCCGAATGGAAGAACGCGAATGGCAAGTTCTAGACGTCCCGGAAGGAGGACAGCATGAGGGCGATCGGCCGACTTCTACTCATCGGGATGGCTGCAGCCGTACTGCCCATGCAAGAGGCGGGCGCGGCCGGGCCCGGCGAGCCAGCGGTGATTGAAGTGGTGACCTTCAAGCTCAAACCTGGGATCACTGCAGCAGTGTTCAAATCCATTGACAAGCAGGTCCAGACTCAGCATGTTGCCAGGCAGCCAGGCTTTGTCGCTCGCGAAAGTGCGGCGGGCGCCAATGGTGAATGGCTCGTGATTGTCCATTGGCGCTCGGCGAAGGATGCCGATGCGTCGATGGCAAGTTTCGAGAAAGCTCCGGCGGCGAGCGAGTTCATGTCGAAGATCGACGCCGCGACGATGAACATGAAGCGATATCAGAAGCAATAGCGAATGCCACCGGGGCCGGAAGCCAGTTCAACGGCTTCGGCCGGGTGTGCATGTACGGGGCCCGTCGAACCGCGGCACGCTGCCGACCTGGAGTGACCATGACTCAACTGGAGCGCAACAAGGCGAACGTCACTGCCTTCTACAACCCGCACGTCGCAGACGGCATGGACGCTTTCGTGGAGTATTTCGAGCGCATGGCGTGCCGCTACCCGGGCAAGAACGTTGAATTCAAACGACGCGGCATTTCCAAATTGCAAACCATCCGCATCGGCGCTTCCAAGTGGTTGATCAAACGGCTCACTTTTCAGGCTCAGTTGTCGAATTGCAGACCCAATTGTCGGCGACAGCCGTTACCACTGCCCCGTCTCGGCCCTTATCGCCACTTCGCAGTCCTCGAAGATTTCCAGCTTGGCGATCTTCACGCGCACGCCGATCACGCCGGGCAACTGCATCAGCCGGTGCGCGAGCTTGCCGATCAGGCTCTCAAGCAGGTTGACGTGCTTTTCGGTGCACTCCTCGATGATGATGGTGCGGACCTTGCGGTAGTCCAGCACATGCGTTATGTCGTCGTCGCGCGGCAACAGGGGCTGCGTGCCCAGGTTGAGCTCGGCATCGACGCGGATCGGCTGGGGCGCGACTTTTTCGCGGTCGAGGATGCCCAGGTTGGCGTCGAAGCGAAGGCCCGTGAGGGTAAGGATCTGGGTGCCGGCTTTGGACATCGGTTGCCTTAGTCAGTTGGGGTCAGAGCACATTTGCTGCGCAAATTCTTGGTCTGACCCGCAAGGTCACATGAGCGAAAAGTCACGATCGAACTTCATCAGGTGCTGGCCGCCATCGACCAGCAGCGTGGTGCCGGTGATCGACGAATTCTCCAGCGCGAACTTCACGGCGGCGATCACGTCTTCCGGCGTGGACGAGCGGCCCAGTGGGGAGAGTTTGTGCAACTGCTCGAACTTCTCTTTCGACAGCAGGTGGCTGGTGATGGTGAGTCCCGGCGCCACGCCGACCACTCGCACCCGAGGCGCCAGCGAAATCGCGAGCATGGTATTGGCCGCTTCCAGCGCGGCCTTGGACAGCGTGTAGCTGAAGAAGTCGGGGTTCTGGTTCCACAGCTTCTGGTCCAGCATGTTGACCACCGCGCCCGCCGCATCGCCGCCACGGCCAGCGATGTGCTCGTGCAGTGCCTGCGCCAGCAACACCGGTGCGCCGGCGTTGGTGCGCATGTGGGCTTCCAGCGCGGCAAAGCCAAAGCTCCTGACGCTGTCGTGCTCGAAGACCGATGCGTTGTTGACTACCGCATCAACACGGCCGAAATGCGCGATCACCTGCGGCAGCAGGGCCCGTGCCGAAGCTTCATCGGACAGGTCTGCCTGGAAGCCTGCAGCGCTGCCCTGGCGGCCCGATGCGGCCTCGCAGTCGGCCACGGTCTGCAGCGCTTCGGCCTGCGAGCCCCGGTAATGCACTGCCACGTTCCAGCCCGCAGCGGACATCGCCAGCGCGATCCCGCGGCCCAGCCGCCGGGCGGCGCCGGTGACCAGGACGGTGCGGGGGGCAGGGGCTGCGCTCATTCGGGGACAATCCGGGCGTGACAAAAGAAGCAAACAGTTTAACGGCCGCCCTGCAGACGCTGCTGCGGCGTGCGATTAACCAGTCCGGTGGCTGGCTCCCCTTCGACCGCTTCATGGCGCTGGCGCTCTATGCGCCCGGCCTGGGCTACTACGCCAACGGCTCGCGCAAGTTCGGCGCGCTGCCGCAATCGGGCAGCGACTTCATCACCGCGCCGGAGATGACGCCGCTGTTTGGCCGCGCCCTGGCCGCACAGGTCGGCCAGGCGCTGGAAGTGACGGGCACATCGGAAGTCTGGGAGTTCGGCGCCGGCTCCGGCGCGCTGGCGAAGCAACTCCTCGAAGCCCTGGGCGATGCCGTCGCGAGCTACACCATCGTCGACCTCTCGGGCAGCCTGCGCGCGCGCCAGCAGGAAGCGCTGTCACCGTTCGGAGCGAAGGTTCGCTGGGTGAGCGAGCTGCCCGAGGACATGAACGGCGTGGTCGTCGGCAACGAGGTGCTGGACGCGATGCCCGTCAAGCTGTTGGCCCGCGTGGGCAGCGAGTGGCATGAGCGGGGTGTGGTGGTTGAATCTGATGCGCTGCAGTTCGCTGACCGCCCCACCGGCCTGCGCCCGCCTTTAGAAGGGGACGGCGACCAGGACTACCTCACCGAAATCCACCCCCAGGCCGAAGCCTTCATCCGCACCCTGGCGGACCGGCTGCAGCGTGGCGCGGCCTTCTTCATCGACTATGGCTTTCCCGAGGCCGAGTACTACCACCCGCAGCGCCACATGGGCACGCTGATGTGCCATCGCGCCCATCGAGCCGATTCGCTGCCGCTGCAGGACGTGGGGCTCAAGGACATCACCGCCCACGTGAATTTCACCGGCATCGCGCTGGCCGCACAGGAGGCTGGCCTGCCCGTGCTGGGTTACACCACGCAGGCCCGCTTCCTGATGAACTGCGGCTTGCTGGCGCTGCTGGAAGGCTCATCCATTGCGCAGCGTGCCAGCGCGCAGAAACTGATGACCGAGCACGAGATGGGTGAGCTCTTCAAGGTCATCGGCTTCTTCAAGGGCGAGCCCTGGGAGGCGATGGGCTTCGCGCAGGGCGACCGCACCCATACACTCTGAGCCATGATTCGCTGGATCATCGTCATCTTCCTCGCCCTGATGCTCATCAGCTGGTTCACGCCCATGCTGCACAAGCTGGGCTTTGGCAAGCTTCCGGGCGACTTGCGCTTCCGCCTGTTCGGCCGCGAATGGTTCATCCCGCTCACCACCACCCTCATCCTGAGCATCCTGGCCGGCCTCATCTCCAAACTCGTATGAAAGCCTGCATCGACATCGGCGGGACCAAGGTGGCTGTGAGCCTGAACGATGGCCTGGGCAAGGAGCTGAAGGCCAAACGCAGCGAGCCCACGGCCAAGACGGGCAACCACGACGCGCTGGCTTTTCAGATCCTGCGCATGGTCGACGCTGCCTGCGCCGAGCTGGGCGTTTCGGTCAGGGAAATCACCCACACCGGCGTGTCGTCCTGTGGACCTTTCCTGATCCGCGATGGCCTGGTCGAACTGGCGGCGCCGAACATCTGCGGCGGCATGGCCGGCCCGGCGCGCGGCCTGCCCAATACCTGGGAGACGGCCCTGCTTGAAGCGCCGCTGCGCGACAAGCTCGCCGGCGTGCGGGTCGAGAACGACTGCATCGCGGCGCTGGAAGCCGAGCGGCGATGGGGCGCGCTGCAGGGTTTCGACCATTGCGCCTACCTGACCTGGAGTACCGGCATCGGCGTCGGCCTGTGCGTGGACGGCCGCATCCTGCGTGGCAAGAACGGCAACGCGGGCCATGCCGGCCACATGTTCGTCTCGGACAACAGCGACGCGCTGTGCGGCTGCGGCAACATCGGCGACGTGGAAGCCCTG
>CALRME020000015.1:0-14759 GCA_943369045.1 Sphingobacterium thalpophilum | reverse complement strand
ATCTGGTCATCGACGCGGCCCGCAACGCCGGCCTTCATGACATGATCCTGCGCTTTCCCAAGGGCTACGACACGCCCATCGGCGAAGCTGGCAACCTGCTTTCGGGCGGCCAGCGCCAGCGAATCGGCCTGGCCCGCGCCATCTACGGTGACCCGGCCCTGATCGTGCTGGACGAGCCCAACGCCAACCTGGACGACGCAGGCGAAGCTGCCTTGGCCCGCACAGTGCGCGATCTCAAGGAAAAAGGCAAGACTGTGTTCCTCATTACCCATCGCCCAGGGGCCGTTGCCGCCGCAGACCGCTTGATCATTCTGCGCGATGGTCGCATCCAGGCCAATGGCCCGCGCGACGAAGTCCTTGCTTCGCTGCGCCCCCGTGCCTCGCCACCCGCACCCGACCTGGCGCCTCAAACCGCCTGACGAACCTCTTTTCCACGTACCCAATTTCTTCCAGCCGAGTTCCCCCTATGGCCAAAATCCAGCTTCTCAAACGCCAGCCTTCCGCCGGCGATAACGAGGTCAGCGACGCTGACCCCAAGCTCCCCACGCTTGAAGGCCACAGCGGTCGCGCCGGCCGCATCGGCTGGTGGGCCCTGGGCATTGGCCTGGGCGTCTTCCTGCTTTGGGCGGCTTTTGCTCCGCTGGACGAAGGTGTTCCTGCGCAAGGTGTCGTGTCTATCGACACAAAACGCAAGGCTGTGCAGCACATCAGTGGTGGCATCGTCAAGGAGGTGCTTGTCCATGAGGGCAGCCGTGTGACTGAAGGCCAGTTGCTGATCAAGCTGGATGAGGCAACCGCCAGAGCCAATTTTGAAAGCGTGCGCCAGCGCTACCTGGGCCTGCGGGCCATGCAGGGCCGCCTCCAGGCCGAGCAGACGGGTCAGGCGACGATCGCATACCACCCAGACCTGCAGGCCGCCAGCCAGGACCCGCTCATCCGCCAGCAGATGATGACCCAGGAGCAATTGTTTCAGTCGCGCAGGGCCGCCCTGCGCGCGGACCTCCAGTCCATCGAGGAAAGCATCCGCGGCCAGGAAGCCCTGGTCAAGTCATACCAGGAAATCGTGCTCAACCGGCGCAGCCAGCTTTCACTGCTGACCGAAGAACTCAACAACACGCGCGGTCTGGTCAAGGACGGCTACGCACCGCGCAATCGCCAGCTGGAGCTCGAGAGGATGGTGGCCGAATCGAACGCATCAACCTCCGAGCTGCTGGGCAACACGGCACGGGCCCGTCAGGCCGTCGCCGAACTACGTCAGCGCGCCATCTCGCGCCAGCAGGAGTATCGAAAGGAAGTCGAATCCCAGCAGGCCGAAGTCAGCCGTGAGGTGATTTCCGACGCTGAAAAATACCGCGCACTCCAGGATGACCTGGGGCGCATGGACATCAAGGCGCCGGCCGCCGGCCAGGTCGTCGCCCTGACGGTCCAGACCGTGGGGGGCGTTATCGCCCCGGGGCAGAAGCTCATGGACATCATTCCCGAGAACGAGCCCCTGCTCCTGGAAGCGCGGGTGGCGCCCCATTTCATTGACAGCGTGCGCGCCGGCCTGCCAGTGGACGTCAGGTTTTCATCCTTTGCGAAATCGCCCCAACTGGTAGTGAACGGCAAGGTCGTTTCGGTGTCAGGCGACCTGCTGACCGACCAGGCCACCAACATGCCGTACTACCTGGCCCGCGTGGCCGTGACCCCTGAAGGCATCAAGGAACTGGGCAACCGCCAGATGCACCCCGGCATGCCCGTGGAAGTGGTTTTCAAGACCGGCGAGCGTTCGCTGCTGACCTACATGCTGCACCCTTTGACCAAGCGCATGGCTGCGTCAATGAAGGAGGAATGACATGAAACTCAGGTACATCGCGCTTGCAGCGTCGCTGGCGTGCGCCGCGCATCCCGTGTGGTCCATCGACCTGGTTCAGGCATACAACGCGGCACTTGAGCAGGATGCGAGCATCCGTGCCGCCCGCGCAGGCGCTGACGCAAGGCGCGAGCGCCTTCCCCAGGCCCGGTCGCAACTGCTGCCCAATCTTTCGGCCAGCGCCACGCGTTTCAAGAACAACCTCGAAAGCACGGTTCCCAGCTTCCTGGGCGGGACAACCACCACCGAGCAGCGCTACGGCAGCAGCAACCAGACCGTAACGCTGCGCCAGTCGCTGTTCAGGCCTTATCAGCTGGCCGACTACCGCCAGGCACAGGCCCAGGTGGAAGACGCCAATGCCACGCTGGAGCGCGAATTGCAGAACGTCGCCGTGCGTGTGAGCTCGGCCTATTTTGAGGCCCTGCTCACCGAAGAGCAGCTGGCGCTGATCCTCGCGCAGAAGACGGCGTACACGACGCAGCTTGATGCAGCGCGCAAGCGACTTGCTGCCGGATCAGGAACACGCACCGACATCGACGAGGCACAGGCCGCGCTGGACATGAACGTCGCCCAGGAACTGGAAGCGCGGCAGAACGTGGAGTTCACGCGCAGGCAACTTCAAATCCTCGTGAACCAGCCGGTCGACAGCCTCGCCGGCATCGACCCGGCAAAACTCAAACTGATCCGCCCAGATCCCGACAACGTCGAGGACTGGACCGCGCGTGCTGAATTGAACAGCCCGGAGATGCAGGCGCTCAATGCGCAGGTCGAGGCCGCACGCCGCGAAGTGGACAAGGCCAAGGCAGGGCACTACCCCACGCTCGATGCGATCGCACAGATTGCCCGCACCGAGAGCGACAGCGTCACCAGCGTCAATACCCGCTACTACAACAAGTCCATCGGCGTCCAGTTGCAGATTCCCCTGTTCTCCGGCGGCTACGTCAATTCGACGGTTCGACAGGCACTTGCTGAGCAGGAGCGCGTGCAGCAGTCACTGGAAGCGACACGGCGCGACCTCGGGGTGCGCGTGCACCGGGAATTCCGAAATGTGACCGAGGGCGTGCTGCGGGTGCGGGCGCTGGAGCAGGCGGTGCGTTCGGCGGAACAGGTCGCCATCTCCAACAAGCGCTCGTTTGAAGCAGGTGCCCGCACGCTGATCGACACGCTCAACTCCGAGCAGCAACGGGTTGCCGCACTGCGCGACCTGGCGCAGGCCCGCTACGTTTACCTGCTATCCCGGGTGCGCCTGCTGGCGCTGGCCGGCGGACCCAAGACCCAGGTCATCGACGAGGTCAACGCCTACCTCAAGCGCTGACCTCAAGACAGCCAGCTGGCCGCCACGGCCTCTAGAAGTGGATGCCTTGCATCATCTGTTGCATGGCAATCGCTTCCGGCGACAGGGTCGGCTTGCCGCTCTTGTCACCCTTGGCCGCAGATGAGTCCGGGAACATGCGAAAGCTCGTGTTCATCGCAATTTGCGCCACGCGCGGCAGCAGCGCGTGCAGCAACTGGCCGGTGATGCCCAGGCGCGTTGCAACGCGTACCGGCTTGAAGATGCAGGCCTGCGCGATCATGTCGGCCGCCTCTTCCGGCGCCAACGTCGGCACATTGTTGTAGATGTTGGTCGGCGCGATCATCGGCGTTCGCACCAGCGGCATGTTGATCGTCGTGAAGGTGATGCCGCGGTCCGAAAACTCGCTCGACGCGCAACGCGTCCAGGCGTCCAGCGCTGCCTTCGAAGCGACATAAGCCGAAAAGCGCGGCGCATTGGTCAGCACACCGATGGAACTGATGTTGACCACATGGCCCTTGCGCTTGGCCACCATGCCCGGCAACAGGCCCATGGTCACGCGCAGGCAGCCGAAGTAGTTCAGCTGCATGGTGCGCTCGAAGTCATGGAAGCGGTCGTAGCTGGCCTCGATGGCACGGCGGATCGAACGGCCGGCGTTGTTGATCAGGAAGTCCACGCCGCCGTGGTTTTCCGCGAGCAGCTGCGTGAAGCGGTCGGCATCGGCCATGTCGGCGATGTCGGCGGCGTATGCGATGAATTCATAACCCTTGGCCCTGGCTTCCTTGCAGGCTTCGTCGAGCTTGTCCTGGTCGCGGCCGCAGATGATGGTGATGGCTCCGGCCTCGGCAAATTTGTGCGCCGCCGCCAGGCCAATGCCCGACGACCCGCCCGTGACCAGCACCACCTTGCCCCCCACCGTGCCCTTGAGGGAGCGGTCGATGTGCAGGTCCGGGTCGAGGTGGCGCTCCCAGTAGTCCCACAGGCGCCAGGCGTAGTCCTTGAGGTTGGGGCATTCGACGCCCGTGCCCTTGAGCGCGGCCAGCGTTTCGCGGCAGTCGAAGCGCGTGGGGTAGTTGACGAAGGTCAGCATGTCTTCAGGCAAGCCGAGGTCAGCCATGATGGCTGCGCGCACGCGGCGCACCGGCGCCACTGCCATCAGGCCCTTCTTGACGCTCTTGGGGATGAAGCCCAGCAACGCCGCATTGATGAACAGGTTCATCTTGGGCGCATGTGCTGCGCGGCTGAAGATGTCGAGCACATCGCCGACACGGTAGCCCACCGGGTCGACCAGATGGAAGCAACGCTTGGCGATGCTTGCCTTGTGGCTGATGTGGTCAAGCGCATCGACCACAAAGTCGACAGGCACGATGTTGATGCGGCCGCCTTCCAGGCCCACTGCCGGCATCCAGGGCGGCAGCAGCTGACGCATGCGCTGGATCAGCTTGAAGAAGTAGTACGGCCCGTCGATCTTGTCCATCTCGCCGGTCTGGCTGTCGCCCACCACCATTGCGGGGCGGTACACCGACCACGGCACCTTGCATTCCTTGCGCACGATCTTCTCGCTCTCGTGCTTGGTCATGAAGTACGGGTGGTCGTAGTTCTCGGCTTCCTCGAACATGTCCTCGCGGAACACGCCTTCGTACAGGCCTGCAGCTGCGATGGACGACACGTGGTGGAAATGACCAGCGTCAACTGCCTTGGCGAATTCAACCGTGTTGCGTGTGCCTTCAATGTTGACGGCGATCTGGCTTTGCTCATCCGCGCCCAGGTCATAGACGGCGGCCAGGTGGTAGAAGTGGTCGATCTGGCCCTTGAGCTTCTTGACATCGTCGGATGCCACGCCCAGCTTCTTGCCGGTGAGGTCACCAAACACCGGCACAACGCGCGCGGCGCTGGCACCCCAGTACTCGCGCAGGCCGGCAACCTTGCCTTCGCTTTCCTTGCGGATCAGGAAGTGCACCACCGAGCCCTTGCGCTCCAGCAGCTTTTTGACCAGGCGTTTGCCAATGAAGCCGGTCGCGCCGGTGACGAAATACTGCATGAATACCTCCGGGGAATGTTGTGGTCTGGGATGTCTGGGCTTTGCGGCATTCTTGCTTAAAGCACGTATGCCCACATTCAGCAGAAACCCGCGTGGAGCCTAGGCCCGCACGCCTAGCGCTTTTAGGACGCAGCACCTACACCGGCCGCGCGCAAGCGCTTAAAGTCCCCTGCATGCGCGCCGTTGCATTGGGCATGGCCGCGCACCCCAACCTTCCCAGGAGTCAACATGGTCAAGAAGCTGCAGAAATCGTCCCCCGAAAAGAAGTCCGGCGCGCAACTCTCGGGCACCGTGAAGGAATCGGCGCAGCAGATCTGGCTGGCCGGACTGGGAGCCTTCTCCAAGGCCCAGGAAGAAGGCGGCAAGGTTTTTGAGACCCTGGTCAAGGAAGGCCTGTCGATCCAGCGCAAGACGCAAGCCGTCGCGGAAGAGAAGATCTCCGAAGCCACCAGCAAGATGGCCAACATGGCCACCGACATTTCTTCCAAGGCATCGGGCCAGTGGGACAAGCTGGAAAACATTTTTGAAGACCGCGTCTCCAAAGCCCTGAACAAGCTGGGCGTGCCCTCGGCCAAGGACATCGATGTGCTGATCGCACGCATCGACGAGCTCAACCGCAATGTGGCCAAGCTGAGCGCCAAGGCCCCTGCAGCACCGCGTGCTGCCGCCAACGGTGCGGCCAAGCCCGCAGCAAAGCGCGCCACAGCCCGCAAATCGTCCTGAACGCAAGGTAGTCCCGCAACAAGGCGCCCTGGCGCCTTTTTTTGCGCCCGCCTCATTTGCTGCAACGCAGCATCCACACCATGCCAAGCGCCATAAACTGATCCGCATGACGAGCAAGAAAACATCCGCGCCGAAGATAGCGCTGGCCCTGGCCGGTGGCGGGCCGCTTGGCGCGATCTACGAGATCGGTGCCCTGTGCGCGCTCGACGAATCGCTGGACGGCCTGGACTTCAACAAGCTGCACCACTACGTCGGCGTATCGGCCGGCGGCTTTATCGCTGCAGGCCTGGCCAATGGAATGTCGCCGCGCGAGCTGTGCGCTTCGTTTATCCAGGGTGGCGCGCCGACAGTCGCTGGCGCGAGCGAGATCTTCGACCCGGCCTGGCTGATGGTGCCTGCCTACGGCGAATTCGCGCGGCGCGGCATCATGCTGCCGGGCCTGGCGGCCTCGGCACTGTGGCGATTCACGTTCGGGCGCAAGTCACTCACCGATTCGCTGGAGCGTCTGGGCCGCAGCCTGCCCACGGGCATCTTCTCCAACGCCGAAGTCGACCGCCGGCTTGAGGCCTTGTTCTCCCAGCCTGGCCGCAGCAACGATTTCCGCAAGCTCAAGGCCCAACTCACCCTGGTGGCCACCAACCTGGACAGCGGCGAGGCCGCGCCGTTTGGCCGTCCAGGCTGGGACCATATTCCGATTTCCAAGGCGGTACAGGCCTCCTCCGCCCTGCCGGGGCTGTTCCCCCCGGTGGAAATAGGTGATGAGTATTTTGTAGATGGCGCCCTGAAGAAGACCATGCACGCCTCGGTAGCCCTGGATGACGGTATAGACCTGATGCTGTGCCTGAACCCGTTGGTGCCCTTCAACTCCACTGCGCCGCAGACCGGGCGTGTCATGCAGCGCGGCCTGCCTGCTGAGAAGCGCGCAATACCGCGCATTGTCGACGGCGGCCTGCCTTCCGTGCTGAGCCAGACGTTCCGCTCAATGATCCATTCACGAATGGAGCTGGGAATGAAGCACTACGAACGCGCCTACCCGCGCACGGACATCGTGCTGATCGAGCCTGATCATCGCGACCCGGAGTTCTACCTGGCCAACACCTTCAGCTACGGCCAGCGACGCCATCTTGCCGAACACGCCTACCAGCAGACGCGCGCCTTGCTGCGCTCGCGCAAGACCAGCCTGTCGGCCAAGCTCGGGCGTCACGGTATCCGCATCAACAGCGTAGTACTGGACGACCCCCGCCGCCACCTCGTGGCCCTGCCCAAGCCGCCCACCCGCATCGGCAGCGCAATCGCTTCGCTTCAGGAAGTGATGGACGACCTGGGCCACACGATCGGGCCGTCCGTCCGGTCAGGCTCACTGGGTTAGAGTGCATGAAGAAAAGCACGGGATAGAAACGCAAAAGAGACAAGGGGTAGAAGTCATGGCCAAGAAGGCGCCGCGGCGCACCGCAGAACGCATTCTGGAAGTGACGCTGGACCTGTTCAACCGGTTCGGGGAACCCAACGTCTCGACCACGCTGATCTCGGCCGAGCTCAACATCAGCCCGGGCAACCTGTACTACCACTACCCCGCCAAGGACGAGCTGATCAACAGCCTGTTCGACCGCTATGAGCGCTCGCTGTCCGAACTGCTCAACGCCAGCGACGGGGTGCGCGACGTGGAAGACGCATGGTTCTTCATGCACACGCTGTTCGAGCTGATCTGGCAGTACCGCTTCCTCTACCGCGACCTCAACGACCTGCTGTCGAAGAACCGCCGGCTGGAAACGCATTTCCAGTGGGTGCTCAAGAACAAGACCCGCGCCGTGCGGGCATTGCTCGACGGCATGAGCCGCTCCGGCGCCGTGAGCATCGACTCGCGCGAAATCGAGGCCACTGCCACCAGCATGGTGGTGGTACTGACTTACTGGCTGAGCTACGAGTACGTGCGCGACCCGCGCCGCGCGCTTGAGCCCGAAAGCGCGCAACTGGCCCTGCTGCGCGGCGCCCACCATGTGCTGAATCTGCTGGTACCCTACCTCGAGCAGGGGCAGCGCATGCATCTGCTGGGACTGGTGGGTGCCTACAGCAGCGCCACGCCCAGCGCCTGACAGGACAAGAAAAAACAAGGAGACAGACATGGCCAAGTGGACCGCCTTCCCCCACACCGGCGACTACGGGTTCGACGCGGCGGGCGTGCGCAAGCACTGGGCCCGCCTGCATGCCGGTGACGCCGAGCCGTTGCCAAAGGAAGCCGCCGTGCTCGACGCCTGGGTGCTGTTCCACAACGGCGAATTCCAGAAGGCAGCCGAGGCCGGGCTCAAGGCCGGCGGCGCCGGCATCACCGTCGCCAACAAGGCCACCTGCATTTACGCCAACTACCTCGAGAAGAAGGAAAAGAACAAGCTCGACCTGTTCATGGAAGTCGCCGGTCGAGCCGAAGCCCAGGCCGGCGAAGACGCGCGCAATGCCAATGCCTGGTACTGGCAGGCCTACGCACTGGGCCGCTACAGCCAGGGCATCAGCGTGGCCAAGGCGCTGGCCCAGGGCCTGGGCGGCAAGGTCAAGGAGGCGCTGGAGAAATCCATCAAGCTTCAGCCCAAGCATGCCGACGCCCATATCGCCCTGGCTGCATTCCACGCGGAGGTGATCGACAAGGTCGGTTCCCTTATCGGCGGCATGACCTACGGCGCCAAGAAGGACGTGGGCCTCAAGCTCTTCCAGGATGCGTTGCGCATCAATCCCGGCTCGGCCATCGGCATGATCGAATACGCCAACGGCATGGTCATGCTCGAGGGTGACCGCAAGATGAAGGAAGCCACCAGGCTCTACGAGCAGGCCGCCGCCTCGCGCCCCATGGACGCCATGGAACGGCTGGACGTGGAGATGGCCAGGGCGGAATTGCAGGACTGAGTGTTCGATGCCGGTTGCCTTCCGGCGCGCTGATGAGCTTCCGGCCTACACGGGCGCCGGGCCGCCCTGCCCACAATGGGCCGCATGAACATCTTTGAAGCCCTGCGCGTCAGCCACGAAACCCAGCGCGCCCTTGCGGCGCAACTTCTCGCCAGCAGCCCCGACGGCCCCGAACGCCATCGGGTCTTCCTGGACCTCAAGCGCGAGTTGAAAGCTCACGAAACCGCGGAAGAGCGGTGCTTCTATGTACCGCTGTTCGCCAGCGATTCGACCGTGAACGCCTCGCGCCACGCGATTGGGGAGCACCACGAAATCGACGAGATGGTTGAGGACCTGGAAGGCCGCGAGCTCAATGCCCCCGGCTGGATGGCTGGTGCGAAGAAGCTGTGCGAGAAGGTCGAGCACCACCTGAAGGAAGAGGAAACCAAGTTCTTCCAGGAAGCGGGCAAGGTACTGACCGAAGCACAGAAGACATCGCTTGCCAGGGAATACGAGGCCGAATTCCTCACCCAGCGCACAAAAGGCGGCTGACGTTGCCTGGCGCCTACCAGTTGGTCATGGTTGGGTTGGCGTACTTGTAGTCGTTGTGCAGCCGCAGGTTGGTGTACGAGTACGAGATCGTCACGTCCAGCGCCGTCACCTGGTGCCACCACCCCAGAGGCAGGAACACAGTGTCACCCGGCTCTGCCACCACTTCCAGCACCTTCACGCCGCGAAACGCCGGGTAACGTTCGAAGTCCGGCTTGTCCAGGTCGATGGGGCTGAATACGCCGTTGAAGTTGTAGACCCGTGGCGTGTCCAGCGGCGAGATGAAACGCCAGCGTTTCCTGCCCACCACCTGGGTGTGAAACAGCATCACCGTGTCGTGGTGTAGCGGCGTGTTGGTGCCCGCCGGACCGAACCAGAACCACGACAGCGAGCGCAGCAAGCTGCGGTCGCAAATGGCGGGCAAGGTGCCGATGTCGTCCATCAGCGCGGCGAATTCCGGCCGGATGATCAGCTCGTTGTTGGCCGTCATATAGCAGTCGTTGGTCGGCCCACCGTTGACAACGCGGTCCACAAAATCCGCGAGCGGCACCACCTTGCGGTGCGCCAGCTTGTTCTCCTCGAACTTCGGGTCGGACTCGCGGCCGTCCTGGATTTCCACCTGGTGCATGCCAAAGCGCTGCTTGAGGTCCTGCGGCGACCAACGCTTCATGGCGGGCCAGTCGTTGGCAATGTCCGTGATCACCACCGGCCGGCAGCCTCGCACATAGCGCGCCATGAATTCCTCATGCGGGATGCCGGCCCGCTTTTCCACCGTGGTGTAGGCCGGGTCGGTTTCCCACAGTTGCTGCAGGTTGGAATTGACCGACTCGAGCTTGCGCTGCAACTCCTGGAAGCGGCGGGCGGCGCGAAAAGCCGGCTCGTCCTGCATCCGGACGATTGCGGCCGCGCTTTCCTCGGCGGGCAGCCCCGCAGCCACCATGGTCGCCAGCATCGAAGGCGGGGAACAATCGCGCAGCAGGTTTTCCGCAACCCACTGCCGCCAGCCGTCGTCGATCGCCACGGCCTTCACTCTCCCCAGGGCAGCATCAAGGTGACCAGCGAGAGCTTGGCAAATTCGGGCTCGAACTCGTCGATGATCTTCTGCGGGTCGGGGCACAACAGCGTGTCAGTGATCACACCGAACTGCACCCCACCACCGTAGCTCAGGATGGACACACCCAGGCCGATGTCGCCGGACTGCGGCACCCAGAACATGCTCTGCTCCAGCGTGGCACCGCACAGCTTGAGCTTGTCGCGCGGGCCGGGTACGTTGGTCATCACGGCCGTAGTCTTCTTGCCGAACAGGTTGAGCATGGCGTCTTGCGCCGGCTTGATGAGCAGGCCGGCCACAGCCAGCAGGCCAAAAGCCAGCAGCGGCTGGGTGCTTCCCTTGAGATTGTTCATGCGCCGGCGCACTTCGTAGACCCGCTCGATCGGGTTTTCCATGCCGATGGGCAACACCAGCGGCACCAGGCCGAAGCGGTTGCCCAGTTTGTAGGCCTGGTCCAGCGGCCGCAGGTTGACGGGAATCATGGCGCGGATCTCCTGCCCCGCAACATCGTCGCCCAGCGCCTTGAGGTATTCGCCGATGGCGCCAGCGACGCAGGACAGCAGCACGTCGTTGACGGAGCAGTTGAGCGCCTTGCCCACCGCCTTGACCTCGTCCAGCGGGATGGGCTGGCACCATGCCACGCGCTTGGCCGTGCCGGGCTTGCCCTTTAGGCGCGTTTTGGAATCGTCAGGCATCAGCGCCAGAGCCGCTGCGTCGCTCACTACCTGGTAGGCCAGCTTGGCCATGTCCAGCGAGCCAGCCATGCCCTTTTGCGGGTCCCGCAGCATGCCCAGCGAACGCACGGCGCCGTCGCCCGCCGCGCCCAGCGCCTTGACGGTGATGTCCGTCAGCGGCTTGATCAGCGTGTCGGCAATCCAGTCCTCAGCACCCGCGCCCGTTTCCTTGCGCTTGCGTTCGGGCGGCGGCAAACCGCCGTCGACCAGCGACATGGTCACCGAGATCAGCGCAATGCCATCGGCGATGCAGTGGTGGATGCGCACCAGCAGTGCGCTGCCACCCTGGTAGTCCTCGACCAGGTGGAACTGCCATAGCGGCCGCCGGGTGTCGAGCGGCTGCATCGCCAGCTCGCCCACGCGCTCCTGCAGCGCGGCCTGCTCGTGGCCTTTGGCGTGCCTGGGCAATTTCTCGCGCAGCACATGCTTTCCAATGTCGAAATCGGCGTCTTCCACCCAGGTGGCGCCGGCCGTGTCCTCGACCACGCGCTGGCGGAAGCGGTTGTACTTGAGCAGCCGCTCCTCGATCCGCTGGCACAGGTCGTCGTACTTGATGCCGGGCCTGAGCGTCCAGACGCCCACGATCATCATCAGGTTGCTGGGCGTGTCCATGCGAAGCCAGGCCGTGTCGACCTTGGTCATGCGCTCGCCCGACAGGCCCAGCATGCCGCTGGCGGCGCGGGTGGCGTTCTTGCGCACGGCCCTGGCGGCCTTGCCCGCCGTTTTGCCCGCGCGCTGCGCGGCCTTCTTTGCAGCTTCCTGGGCTATTACGCGGGTCACCATGCTTGTGCGCTCCATCTCTCGTGTTGTTTGTCTGCCGGCCTGTTGGACAGTGGCCCCTATTCTGGGGCGGCGGCTCCCCTTAAGATACCGCGAAGTTACCCGCAGAACCACACAGGAGCATTCCCCATGGCCGACCTCAAAGCCGCTTTCGAATCCGCCGTCGCCAGTTCCAAAAACCTCAGCGAGCGCCCGGACAACGGCACCCTGCTCAAGATCTACGGTCTGTACAAGCAGGCCACGGCCGGCGACAACACCGAGAAGAAGCCCGGCTTCGGCGACATGGTGGGCCGCGCCAAGTGGGACGCGTGGAACGGCCTCAAGGGCACGGGCAATGACGACGCGATGCAGCAGTACATCGACCTGATCGAGTCGCTCAGCTAAAACACACAAGCAGTACCGGCGCGGCCTGCAGCCTGAAAATGGCCTGCGAGCCGCACAGATACTGCTATGCCGGCTCGCGGCAGCTCAGCCCGAAGTGGCGCGCAGCCAGCCGCCCAGCGCCAGGTTCACCGCCTGCGGCTGCTCAATGGTGGAGAGGTGGCCGCAGTCCTCGATGACCTGCAAGGTCGATCCTGCAACCCGGGCGGCCATGGCTTCGTGGTCGGCCAGCGGCGTCACCGGGTCCTGCCGGCCGCACATCACCAGTGTGGGCACCGCTACCTTTTCCAGGTCGGCATGTGAGTCGGGCCGCGCCAGCATGGCGGTCTGCTGGTTGAGCTGCCCGCGTGCGCCCACGCTGCGCGCCATGTCGGCCATGAGTTCGACCAGTTCCGGCCTCTGCACATGTGCTGGCAGCAACCAGCGGGCAGGCAATTCCGGAATCAGCGCCTCGATACCGCCTTGGCGAACCTTCGCCATGTCGGCCAGGCGGCCCGCCCGGCGCTGCGCGTGGTCGGCCTTCGCGGTGGTGTCCATCAGCACCAGGCGCTCGATCCGCCGCAGTTGCCGGCGCATCACCTCAAAGGCCACATAGCCGCCCAGCGACAGCCCGATCAGCGAGAAGCGGTCCGGCGTGCTGGCCAGCAGTTCATCGGCCATGGCGCCGAGCGAGTCGTGCCTGCGGAACACGAACACGCGGCATTCATGGTCGACGCTGAGCAGCTCGACCTGCGCTGCGTACAGGCGCTCGTCGGTCAGGTGCGCGCAGGCGAAGGCTAGGAAGGGGCGCTGGTTCATGGGCCTCCTGCAACGATGCCCTTGTCCTTGAGCCCCTGCACCTGCTGTGGCGTCAGGCCCAGCTCGCGCAGCACGGCGTCCGTGTCCTGGCCCAGCCTGGGCGCATTGCGGCGGTGCGAGCCGGGCGTGAGCGAAAGCTTGGGCACGATGCCGGGGATGGCCAGCGTACTGCCGTCGTCCATGGCCACCTCATGCAGCATGCCGCGCGCCTGATAGTGCGGGTCGGCGGCGATGTCGGCGACGGTGTAGATGCGGCCGGCAGGGACGCCCGCCTTCTCCAGCACGACCAGCACCTCGTCGACCGTGTGCTGCGCGGCCCAGTCACCGATCACAGCGTCGATCTCCGTGACGCGGGCCACGCGGCCGGCATTGCCGGCAAGCTCCGGGTCGGCACCCAGGTCGGGCCGGCCCACGGCGGCCATCAGGCGCTTGAAGATGCTGTCGCCGTTGCCCGCAATCAGCGCATAGCCCTGGTCGCTGCAGCGGTAAGCATTGCTCGGTGCAATGCCCGGCAATGCGCTGCCGGCCGGGCCACGCACCGCACCGAACGCGCTGTACTCGGGCAGCAGGCTTTCCATGCAGTTGAAGACGGCCTCGTACAGAGCCACGTCAATCACCTGGCCGCGCCCCTGCGGCGCTTGCGCGCTCACCGAGGCATGGCGGTGGTGCAGCGCCATCAGGATGCCGATCACGCCGTGCAGCGCGGCCAGCGTATCGCCGATGGATACGCCCACGCGAACCGGCACGCGGCCGGGCTCGGCCGTCAGGTGGCGCAGGCCGCTCATGGCCTCGGCCACCACACCAAAGCCGGGACGGTCGCGGTAAGGGCCACTCTGGCCGTAACCGCTGATGCGCAGCACGATCAGGCGCGGGTTGAGCTGGAGCAGATCTTCTGGCCCCAGGCCCCAGCCCTCCATGGCGCCGGGCCGGAAGTTCTCGACCAGCACATCGGCCTCAGTGGCGAGCTTGCGCACGATGTCCTGCGCAGCAGGCTCCTTCAGGTCCAGGGCCAGTGAGCGCTTGTTGCGCGACTGGATCTGCCACCAGACCGAGGTCCCGTCCTTGAGCAGCCGCCATTTGCGCAGCGGGTCACCGGTGCCTGGTGGCTCGATCTTGACCACTTCGGCGCCGAAGTCGGCCAGTGTCTTGGCTGCAAATGGCCCGGCGATGAGCTGGCCCAGTTCCAGCACCTTGATGCCGGCCAGCGGACCGGAAGCGGGACTCGGGCTCACGGCGCTTCAGGCCTTCTTCTTTGCCGCGGTCTTTTTCGCCGCCGCTTTGGCCACCGCCTTGTCAAAGGCCTTGGACGGGTCTTTCTGGGCCAGCAGGTCGTCCAGGTTCTTCACGATCTCGCTCTCGATGCGGTCCTTGAAGGCGCCCAGTAGGAACCCCAGGCGTGCGTCCAGCTCGAATTTGTCCTTGGTGACTTTGAGCTCACCGTTGACGCCCGAACGGGTGAAGGTCACCAGGTCGGATGTCTTGCCTTCCTCATAGGTGCATTCCATGTCGAACTTTTCCTCGGCCGTCTCGGCCCACTTGAAGGCTAGCTTGCGGGCGGCCGGCAGGCCCAGGGCGTGGTCACGCTGGATGTGGATGTCAGGCACTCTTTTCTCCTAGGTTCTTCAATGTGGTTCTGCGTTCGTCTTTGGGCATGGCGGCCAGACGCCTGGCCGCATCATAAAAGC
>CALRME020000014.1:0-15561 GCA_943369045.1 Sphingobacterium thalpophilum | reverse complement strand
GCGCGAAAGGCACGGCCCCGGCAATGTTGACGGCAAAGGCAGTTGGCCCGGTCGAGAATCCGCCGACGTGCAGGCGTCCCGAACGCATCGCTTCGATCTGGGCGGCATTGCTTTGCACCTGGAAGAACACCACTCGCTTGCCGGTGCATTGCGCCAGATGCTCAGTGAACGGCGTGAAGATTTTCTCGTAGACCGCGGGATCCTCCACCGGGGTGTAGGTGAACACAAGCGTGTTGGGATTCCGCTGCTTCTTCGGGTCTGTGGGCGTATCGGCAACCAGGTCCTTGTTGGCGTCGCAAAACGGTGTGTCGAGGTCGCCTCGGTTCGGGCAGGCGTCCTGGGCAGTCGCCGCGAGGCCGGCCAATGAAAGCATGAGGGCAACAACGGTCTTCGAGTGCATGAGATAGGTCTCCTGAGTGGTCATGAGTTGACTGTATTCACGAGAGGCGATCGCTTCCATCGCCTTCTTTCGTGCAGCTTGCGGCACGCTTTCGCCCACCTTTCATCACGCATAGGTGCTTGTACCAATGACCGACCCACGCGGCGGCGTGGCATGCTGCCGCGAATGAAACTCTTGCTAGTCGAAGACGACGCCGACCTTTCCTTGGCGTTGTCGCGTGCGCTAAACCGGCGCGGGTTCGACGTGCACTCCTCGAGTGACGGTATTGAAGCCCTTGCGCTGCTAAAGAATCGGCAGTGGGACGGCGCCATACTGGATCTGACGATTCCCGGCATTGATGGCCTGCAGGTCCTCTCGCGTCTGCGGGGCCGGGGCGATCGCACGCCCGTATTGGTTCTTACTGCTCGTGGAAACGTTGGCGATCGCGTAGCGGGGCTTAACGCCGGCGCCGATGACTATTTGAGCAAACCTTTCGATCTCGACGAACTGGAAGCCCGAATTCGCGCGTTGATGCGCCGCGCCCACGGTGAGGAGTGCTTGCAATTCGGGAAACTGCGTTGGCAGTACGGTTCAGGTGTCTTCTACCGGAACGACATTCCGCTTGAGTTGGGGGCCCGCGAGCATGCCTTGCTCACCGCGCTCACCGTCCTTCCCGGCCAGGTCGTACCCCGGGACAGGCTTTACCGGCTGGTGTTTGCCGAGGAAAGCACAGTACACATGGAGGCGCTTGAGGTTCTCGTCCACCGACTGCGCAAGAAGCTGGCGGGCTCGGGCGTCGAACTGATGACGCTGCGGGGTCTTGGATATCTGCTGCGCGACGAAAGCAGCGGGATGCCACCGGGGCCGGTGTGATGGCAACCCCGTCATTGCGCAACCGGCTGCTGGCCGGAGCGCTCGTGCCAATGCTGTTTTTCGCTGTTATTGAGACGGCAACTCAGTATTTGACCCTGCGCCAAACCGTCCGCGAGGCCTACGACCGCTTGCTCATCGCTGCCGTCTATTCGGTCGCTGATTCACTGCACACGGAGGGCGGACAGTTGCGTGGCGCATTGCCGCTTGCTTTGTGGGAGTCTTTTGAAGCCGCTGGTGGCAGCCGCGTCTTCTATCGTGTATCCACGCTCGCCGGCACGCTGATCGCTGGTGATTCCGGCCTGCCGCGATACGAAGTGACCAAAGAAGCAGCTAAGTCAGGCTTCAGACCGACCACTCCCGCGCTGCAGGACGGGCAGATGCAGTCTCTCGCTGTCAGGGTGGCGGTGCTATATCAGCCCGTCGAAATGTCCGGAGGCCAGCAGATCGCGGTGATCCAGGTGGCGCACACGCTGGAGGCGCGCAATCAGGCATTGCGGGAGGCCATGTTGGCTACGGTTGCGCGGCAGGTTGGTTTTATGGCGCTTGCTGCCCTAGTAATGTCGTTGGTGGTTCTGCGGCTGATGCGACCTGTGGAGAGACTGCGCGCCGAGATGGATGGGCGTGAGGCAGCGAACCTGTCGCCGCTGCATTCACCCGCGCTTCGCGAACTTAGACCTGTGGTTAACGCGTTCAACCACTTGATGCGGCGGCAGGATTCCCTTTTACGCCAGCAGGAGCGCTTTGTCGCAGATGCGTCGCACCAACTGCGCACGCCGCTGACTGTGCTCAAGACGCAACTTCAATCGGCGATGTCGGAGTCGAATATTTCGACACTGCACGGGGCATTAAAAGACATGCATCGCACCGTCGAACGCGCCTCTACACTTGCCCAACAGATGCTGTCGCTCGCGCGAGTTCATCAGGAAAGCGCTCGCGGCGACCGAAGTAGAGTGGATTTGGCGGACGCGGTGGAGTACGCAGCGATCGAACTGTCGCCTTTGATTGGCGGCAAACGCCTAGATTTTCATCTGGAGAAGGCTTCGGCCATAGTCCTGGCGGACAACTGGATGCTGGGTGAGCTTGCGCGCAATCTCCTGCGCAACGCCATCCACTTCACGCCTGAGAGTGGGCAGCTTTCGATATGGGTGGGCATGGAGGATCGAGAGGCCGTCCTTCGCATCGAAGATAGCGGGCCAGGAGTTGACGAGTCCGCTATGCCCCGACTGTTTGAGCCATTCTTTTCCTCACCTGGGCAAGGGGGAGGCACAGGTCTGGGCTTGGCAATTTGTCGCGACATAGTCACCGCGCTGGGCGGGGGCATCGAACTCCAAAACTTAAAGATAAGTAAATTGACTTCGGGCTTACGTGCAACGGTACGACTGCCTGCCGCGTGACGTCCCAAGCTACCGGGCGAAAGTTAGCAGCGTTTGGTCCGGCGGCGTGGACGGAGTGAAAATGCGCCAATTTTTCGAATAACAGGTCATGACTGAACTACTGGGAGTGGCCTCCGACCATGCGGGGCTTGAACTTAAGCAAATCCTCGTGAGGGAGCTCGAACGGCGGGGCGTGGCCGTGCTTGAGTTCGGCACCACCACTACCGAACCATGTGATTACCCGGACTTCGCGCACGCCGTGGGGCGAGCGATCGAAAACGGAGAAATCGCAGCCGCGATCTTGGTGTGCGGCACAGGCGTAGGTATGTCCATCGCGGCAAACAGACACGCCGCGGTTCGCGCGGTAGTGTGTAGCGAGACGTTTAGTGCGAGCATGTCCCGTCAGCACAACGACACCAATGTGCTTTGTATTGGTGCGCGAGTCGTGGACCCGGAACGGCAATCGAAATCGTGAGTGCGTTCTTGAGCTCTACATTTGAAAATGAGCGGCACGCGGCACGTGTAGCGAAGCTCAATCCGGCATAAAGCCTGCATAGGTGACGTCTGCTTCTGGCCGGAAGCGGACGTCAATCAAGGAGCGTACCTGAAGCGAATCCCAGCGTTCGTTGTAGGAGGCGGCCTTTCGAGGTGCTGCGGTCGCCATCGCAACGGCACCGCGTCCGATGGGCGAGAATGTGTTCGCATATACCAACAAAGATGTCAGCAGTGACTAGAAGTTATCCGATTCACTTTGACAAGTACGAGCTGGGCGAAGAAGCCATCAAGCACATACTGGTCGGCGAGACCGCCGTCCGACCCGTTGTGAAGAACGGTGTACGCTCCACCGAGATCGCCCTTTCCGGCGGGTTGCATACCTGGGATGCGTGGGAGAACATGCTCACGCAGCATCCCGATTGCGTTCACCTGCTCAATTTCGACGTCGACAAGCACCAGGACTGGTTCTACGCGCGCGAGCTTCAGAACGGCGTCGTTACGCTGAAGGTTCCGCGAAAGATGTTCACGGGCGGCGGCGCGAGCATCACGATGAAGCCGGACGTCAATTACAAGTCGGGGTACTTGTGGAAGACGCTCTATCCTATGGGCTATTCGGAAGACGACGTCATTTCGGTTCTTTCAGAAGCTCTCGAACACCTCGATCGAGAGGACTCTGTGCATCCCGCCGACCCGCAAGGTGCCGGTGTGCTCTACGGATATGCCTTACTAGACGATCCGCTCAAGACGATCAAGCTGCGCATTCAGGTCCGCGGCAACAAAATTCAATCCGCTTTCCCCGCATGGGAGCAACCCGCAACCGGGAACAACGGCAAGCCATACTCGCACCTTCACTCGATCCACTTCAACGTCGCTCAATCGACCGTTTTGGCCGAGCGCTATAGGACGGTCTGGGGTCCGGTATTTCCGGAGAATCGGTTCAGCATGCGGGAACTGCTGAGGCTTACTCCGCAGTTCGTGTTTCGCAGAGTTCGCAGGGATCCGACGACCGGTATCGAGAGTTGGCGCGACGCGCGCGAGAAGGAGCTGATGGAATCTGCCCCTTCGATGCCGGCCAAGGAAATCGCGACGATCAGGACGTATCTCAACGACTACGTTTGCAGCAAAGACCCTTACGACGTCCAGGCGAACCTGTACCTGCACTATGGCGCCGACATTGCTGGATTCGATGCTGTCTTCAATGCGGCGCAGATTGCGGAAAACGTGGCCGAGTGCATCCAGGTGCTGACCCATAGCGACCTGAGACATGGAACTAGGTACGCGATCGACGCAATGCTGCGGTTCCTAAGAATGGCCGTCGTGCATACCGGCGGCCTGAACACCCTGATGTTCAAGAGGGTCCTGGGCGAATTCGTCGAGGCAGCCGCTGGTCACCACGATCCGAACTCCCTTCGAGACTTTTTCGCGGCGCTTGCAGGTTCGCCGTGCCGCGCGACGCTGTACACGGAATTCGACCTCAACCCGTTCGTCAAAAAGAACGACGAGTCGGGTTGGCTGGTAGTAGGCGCAACACAGGTCGAAATGGAACTGCGGGCCGAACATCTGCACGAATTCATTGCCTTCAACCTCGGAGAGAACTACATCCAGTTTCCCAAGGAAAAGCGCTTGGCCATTGCCCGCGCGTTCTTTACGCGGGCGGACTCGCAGCAGCTGATAACCGATGCAATGTCGTTCCTGTCCGGAATCGACTTCCAGTTCTTCATGCCGATACGCCTGCACCCGGCACAACTGGATGCGAAGAACCCTCCAGCCGAGGACGATTTGATCGCAGTCGCAAGGGACTACGGGCGCATGCTTGTGATATGCCGGCAACGGGTCGTCGCCGAGGACGTCGACGCCTACCAGGCCGAACTCGACTACAGCCAAGCCGGCTCACAGGAATTCTTCGACGTCATTCGCCAGAAGCACAAACGCGCCTTCGTGCTGCAGATGCATGAGGCGATGCTCACTGAATTGATCGGGTACGCTGACCGGGTGGGCTACGCAAAGATGAAGGCCAAACTTGAGGCCACTCTCAAGCAACTTCCCAAAGAAG
Organism: Sphingobacterium thalpophilum; assembly: GCA_943369045.1. Classification (GTDB taxonomy): domain Bacteria; phylum Pseudomonadota; class Gammaproteobacteria; order Burkholderiales; family Burkholderiaceae_C; genus Ramlibacter. The sequence continues at coordinate 10,388 of CALRME020000014.1, read as the reverse complement.
GGATGCCGCTACCCAAACCGGTACCGGCCTACCTGCTCGAAGGCCGAGCGCTCCCCGCCCCGTTTTCCGGCGACACTGAGGAATTGGTTCGAGCAATCATGGGGGCCGGCGGTGACGATTTTTCGGAAATCGGCTGAATCTCGTCGAATCCGAGCCATCGGTCCCGCACCGAGCGCGCGTTCCCGCTGTCAGCACATCAATCCCAAGTTGCCTTCACCGCGGCTCGCCTTTGCACTTTGGACCGCCTTGCATCGCCGCTCACAGGTTTTGGCTAAGCAGGCGACCTTCGTTCCATGCCATACGTTGTTTGCGCATGATGAAGTCCTTACGAAAAGAACTCCACCATGCTCTACGGCCGCTCCCGACCCAAAGCAGACAGTCTTTGCGGCTAGTTATAGAGACGCCCTGCAGCACCGCCAAAGCGGATTCGATGTCCGAAACCGGATTTCCTCGCCGGCTTCTTCGTTGACCTGGTAGATCGTGTCGCCGTCCCGCGCCATGAGATGGAAGCCGCTTTCTGGCTCGAACGTCAGCAGCGCCCGCACATTCAATCCACCGGGCTTGTCCCTGGCGGGGTCGTCGCACAGCCGCTCCAGCAGCTGCAGCGTGATGCTCCGCATGCCATGCCCCTTGCCGCCGTCAGCATTGTTCTTCGCGTCTTTCCCTTTGTTCATCCTGGCTCTTTGAGGTTGGTTGAGGGCATCGAACCCATCGACCGGATTCCAAGATTCCGAGTCCAGCGTTGAGTTTTCTTTTGCTGAGACTGCAGGGCCTTGGAGCCTGTCGCCGTTTTTCCTGAGTTCGTCGTCCGGTGAATCCTTCGGGCCATGCAAAAGACCAGGTGGTCAAGGGCGCCGTGGAATAAATGGAGGGGACCCGCAGCGCGGGGGGCGGGCCGCGTATGCCGCGAAAGGCTCTTGAAGCGCGGGGAACATGGCCGCAAGGGCATGACGCGGCAAAGCCCCCCACGGGACATGCATAGCCTGCCCGCGCTGACCCAGCTGGGCGCATGGCCCAAGATTCACCGAATAAGACGACAACTCTGAAAAACGGAGCTCACGTCAGGCACTCTCGCTCGATGCAAAAGGCCGCGCGGCTTGCGCTACCAGCGCCGATAGGCGCTCACGCTTTGGACTGCGGGGGATGCGGAATGTGAACTAGATAACGCGCCGCGCCACGATCGCGCCGCTGTATGGCGTCGGGAGCGATGAAGGGATACGATCGGCCTTGCGTAACTTGATCAGGGAGCACAAAAATGCCAGCACTCGAAATGCCAATTCTTGGCGACATCATGACGCCACCGAATCCCGCGCCGCCGAACGCCGCCGTGGCCCCGCACATTCCCATCACCGGGGCGGTGGTCCATCAGGCAAGGGCGCGCAACGCGGTGTGGAACGGCGCCACTTTCCAGGTTGCGAACGTACATCCATTGAACTTGCGGTACATCCCGGCCGTGCCGAACACCGTCAGCTACTGCGTTGTATCGGGAGTGGGTGCAGCGAACACGGTCTATGTGGTAAGCGACCAGTACGGCGGGTGCGAATACCATGAGCTGTACCACGCCGGGCATAACGCACTCGCATTCCTGCACGTCTACCGCGGCGGTGGTGTGACCACGCCGTACAACCTCAACCCAGGCTGGGCGGTACGCAGCGTGAAACGCTCTGCAGTGATAGCGCAGGCCTACGGCATGGCCGGCAGCAACTGGTCGTTTTCGCGGATCGACAGGACCGTCGTTCCGCCCGCCGTGACAAGTACGTTCATCCATATAAACGGGATGCTCACAGTGACCGGCGTGGACGCCGGCAACACGCCGTATCCCATCCCCGTTCCTGTCCCGATGGCCTGCGTGATTCTTTAGGCAACGCTTCAGGAACCGCACCGGATGCGGCTCTTGCATCCGTGCACGCCTTTCCAGACCACTCGCAGTACCCATCGACGCGGATTAGTTCGCTTTCCCTGTAGCGGAAGCGCCATACTTTTCTGCAAGCGCTGCCACCTCCGCGAAGCTCAGGACGCCTTCGGCTGCTCACACGAGCAACCGCGCTTCCCCCCGGCACGAGAAAGAATTTCGATGTCGATAGTCAGCGTACGGTTCTGAATTTGCCGTACCACCCAGACGGAGCGCTGCCACTTATCCAAACGACCTGCACGCTGATCAAGAGTGCATGGCGACTACCTGGATACCCCGGATTCGCAACACTCCTTCGGAACTCGGCTCCTATCCAGAAGCCGTCAATGAGCTACTTGACCGGGACCTCGACGAGTTCGGCCTTGTCATTGCAGGGGGGTACGCCCCCGATCTCAGTCGATGCGCGAGCGTACGTCGGAGACATTAGATCCACGTAAACCTCCTCTAGAGTCGGCTCGCCAACCGCAAGTCGGATGACCCCTTGCTCAAGAAGATGGCTTACTAGCCCGGCAATGTAGTGGGAGGCTTCCACATCGATCCGGTATCGCTCGACTTGCCCCGGCAATGCATGCACTTTCCGTACACCCGGCTTGTCAACAAGCAGTCGATGAAACTCTCCTCCAGGATTAGTGAAGTCAACGCGAATCTGCTCGGAGAGCATGGTACCTACACGGTTCGGATTAAGGGTCGCCAGAAGTACGCCATCATTTATGAATGAAACCTGATCGCACACGGACGCTGCTTCTGCCATGTCGTGGGTCGTAATCAGAATCGTTTTGCCTAGTGTGTTGAATGCTGTCGAAATCTGACCCATATAGAACAGTAATTTCCATCCAGACCTGACCCACGTAAGCCCTACCCTGCTAGTTTTGAAAGCAGGGAGAAATTAGGAGTGATAGACGTGGCGACATTGAATGTCATCAGGCGATGGGCACTGCGAGATCAGATGTCCATCCGCGAAATCGCAAGGCGTACAGGCCTGGCTCGCAACACAGTGAAGAAGTACCTGCGATCGGATGAGACGGAGCCCAGGTATGCAAGGCGGGTCAGCTCAAGCAAGCTGATCCCTACGCCGAGAAGCTGGCCACTTGGCTAGGAATCGAGGCAACAAAATCGCGGAAACAGCGGCGCACTTTAAGGCAGATCCACACAAACAGGGTAAAACCCACCCCCGAAAGCGGCAATTGCAGGCCATTGCAGCAGTCAATAAGCTGGGGAGGAAGGAAGTGGCCGCACGTCTCGGCAAGACTCTCAACTAGGTCTTCGCCCGACTATGCTTGGCGAAGATATTCCCATGCCAACCGAGCCACGCGCTCTGCAGGCCAAAAAGCCGCTGCAAGCCGCACGGGTACGCATGGCGCGAGAGTCTTTCCCATGTTACGGGGGATTCAAGGTAATACCCTCTCAGGCAAACGCGAAGGGGAGCCGCCTTGGTTCAGTAACGCGCCCATGCGTTTCGCATGCGCCGATGAAGGAGCATCCGGGCGCGATAACGGTTCAATGATTTCCTCGAATACAACTGCGAGAAAAACCGCACCCATTGCGAGGAGCTGAAGAGGCCGGTAGTTGCTGCGCCGCAGCGCCAGCCAACGATCCGCGGCAAGATCGACCGGAATGTCAACGCGCATTTCTTCGCGAATCAAGCGCACCTTCTCCATCTCCGACAGTGTTCCGAACTGCCTCGAAAGGCGTGCAAGGCGGCATCGCTCCCGAATCCATAGGCCCATGGCGACGACGAGGGCAAGAACGCCGGTCCAGGCTGCAAACCTGGACGCGACGGCTGGCAGGCTATAGAGCGCTCCCACAAGGCATTCCATAAGCTGGCTTCCTTTCCCCTGTTTGCTCAAGCTACCGCGCGCGGCCGTAGCGGTCTTCCAACCGCACAATGTCGTCCTCGCCGAGGTAGGGCCCGCACTGCACTTCGATCAGCACAAGCTCGGCCTCTCCCGTGTTTGAGAGCCTATGTTGTTCGCCCAGGGGGATATGGCAATACCCGCCCGCCTCCACCGCGGCACTGTCATCGCCGATCTGCACCAGGGCACTGCCCTGCACGACAACCCAGTGCTCGGCGCGCTGGCGGTGGTATTGCAGCGACAGCGACTCGCCCGGCGCGACCGTGATGCGCTTGACCTTGTACTGGCCCGCTTCGTCCAGCGTGGTGTAGCCCCCCCAGGGGCGCAGCTCAGACGGCGCAGACAACGCACACTCCATGGCCGGCCAGGCTCAAGCCCACGTCCGCCTGCAACGCCAGCGACTTGTCCAGGTCGGGCGACACAACGAAGATCGGTCCCAGCTCGGTCTGGAAGGTGTATTCGTAGGTGCTGCCCAGGTAGGCGGCCTTGGAAAGGCGCGCGCTCAGGCCCGCGCCCGGTGGCCCCACCACCCAGGCCTCGGGGCGCACCGCCACTTTCACCGGCCCTTCCGGGAAGTCCTGCGCCGAGGTCAGCTGCAGCGGGCCCATGCGGACCTGCCGCGCCGCGCCGATGCGCGCGGGGAAAAGCATCGCCTCGCCCATGAAGCCGGCGACGAATTCGCTGGCGGGCCGCTCATAAAGCTGCTGCGGGCTGCCGCTCTGCGCGATGACGCCGTGGTCCATCACGATGATCTGGTCGCTCACGGCCAGCGCCTCGTTCTGGTCGTGCGTCACATAGGCCACGGTCAGACCGAGCCGCTGCTGCAGCGAGCGGATCTCGTCACGCATCTCGCGGCGCAGGCGCGCGTCCAGGTTCGAGAGCGGCTCGTCGAACAGCAGGACCGCAGGCTCCAGCACCAAGGCCCGGGCAAGGGCCACGCGCTGCTGCTGGCCGCCCGACAGCTCGGCGGGCAGGCGGGCGTCCAGCCCGACCAGGCCCACATTATTAAGTGCTTCGAGGGCGCGCCTGCGGGCCTGCTCCGGCGCCTGGCCGGACATCTTGAGCCCATACATGACGTTCTCAATCACGTTCATGTGCGGGAACAGCGCATAGCTCTGGAACATCATGCTGACGTTGCGCTCCGTCGGCCCCAGGCTCGTGACGTTGACGCCATTGATGAAGACTTCGCCCGCGCTGGGCGATTCCAGCCCCGCGATCATCCGCAGCGTGGTGGTCTTACCGCAGCCCGAAGGCCCGAGGATAGTGGTGAGGCTTCCCTTGGGGACGACAAAGCTGATGCCCTTGACGACAAGGGGCGAGCCGGCCGCCGCGCCATAGCGCTTGGCGACGTTGCGAAATTCAATGCCTGGGGTGGGTACAGGGGTGGGTTGGGTCATGTGGCTCCTTGGGGTGCGACGATGGGGATGGCCGTGCTCTGGGCCTTGCGACGGCCCAGCCGCCGCTCGCCCACCAACCACTGGATGAGGGCGGTGGCCAGCGACATGACGGCCATGAGGACGGTGCAGTACGCCAGTGCGATGCCGTAGTCCCCTTGGCCGACGCGGCCGATGATGTAGGTGGTGGCCAGTTCGTTCTCGGCGGTCACCAGGAAGATCACGCCGCTGACAGTGGTCATGGCGCGCACAAAGCTGTAGACCAGCGCGGCGACGAATGCCGGCTTGAGCAATGGGAGCACGACGTAGCGCAAGGTGTTGGCCGTGGAGGCGCGAAGCATCATCGAGGCTTCGTCGAGTGACGCGTCCAGCTGCTTGAATGCGGCCGTGCCCGCGCGCACGCCCACCGGCAGGTTACGGAACATGAAGCACAGCACGATGATGTAGGCCGTGCCGGTGAGCTCCAGCGGGGGCACGTTGAAGGCCAGCACATAGCTCACGCCCAGCACGGTCCCCGGGATGGCGAAGGCCAGCAGGGCCATGAACTCGAACGTGCCCTGGCCGCGGAACCGCGTGCGTGACAGCAGCCAGGCGATCAACAGGCCGGTGACGGCGGTGATCGGCGCGGCGATGCCGGCCAGCTTGACGGTTGTGAACAGCGAAGCCCATGCCGTTCCCGCCCAGACCAGGCCGAAGTTTCCCCATTCCAGGGCGAACGCGGTGTGGAAATGTTTGAAGGTCGGTGTGTAGTCGCGGCCCCACAGCTCGACGAAGCCGCCGGCGAAAGCGAACAGGTACACCACCAGCGTGAAGCCGACCCAGGGAAGAGTGAGCCAGCGGATGGCTTTCGAAATGGCTGGCGGCAGGCTCATTGGGATTCCCGAATCACCTTTGCCACTGACTGTGGTGAAGCTGCGCTTGCCCAGCAGACCGCGTTGCAGGGCAAAGACGGTCAAGGCAAAGAACAGCAGGATCCACGCAAGCGCCGCCGCGCGGCCCTGGTCGAACTGCGCGCCGACGATGGCGAAGAAGATTTCCGTGGATAGCACGGAGAACTGGCCGCCCACCACGATGGGGTTGCCGAAGTCGGCGATGCTTTCAATGAAGCCCACCAGGAAGGCATTGGCCAAGCCCGGCTTAAGCAAGGGCAGCGTGACGTGCCAGAAGGTGCGCGTCTTGTCGGCGCGCAGCATCTGCGAAGCTTCTTCCAGGCTGGGCGCAACGCCCTGCACCACGCCCCGCATGATCATGAAGGCGATTGGCGTGAAAGCAAAGAGCTGGGCGATCAGCACCCCGAGCATGCCGTAGAACCAGCGGGTCGGCTCGACGCCGAAAAGGCTGCCCAGCAGCTGGTTGGCAATTCCGGCCCGGCCGAACAGCAAGATCAGGCCCAGCCCGACCACGAATGGCGGCGTGATGATGGGCAGCAGCGCCAGGACGCGCAAGGGCCCGCGCAGCCGCGGATGGTCCCGCTCCGAAAGCAGCGCCAGCATCGTTCCCAGCACGGTGGTGCCCGCTGCCGTCAGCAAGGCCAGTGCGAGCGTGTTCCAGGCAGCGCCGCAGGACGGCCCGCCGGCAAGGCAGGCCAGGCTCCAGATCCGTTCATTGCCGATGCGCTCCCAAAGCGCCGGCAGCGAGACGCCCCCATCCTCACCCGCGAATGCGCCCCACAGCGCACGGCTCATCGGCCAGGCAATGAAGGCCGCAAGCAACACGGCGCAGCCCACCACACTGGCCGAGACGAACACGTCGCCGCGAAAGGCCCCGCATCGCGCCAAGCCGACGGCAGCGAGCATCACGCCCGAGACGATGGTGAGGATCGCGCCCGCGCCCATTCCCGGCTGGCCGTTCCGAGCGAACCCCACCCACAGCAGGCCGGCAACGGCGATGACGCCGCCCGATACCAGAAAGCGGCCCTGAACCGGGCATGGTGCGCGAAATAGCGCAGCCGCCGCAAGGGCAAAGCCAAGCGGTGCGGCCCACAGGCCGGCGCGCCCGGAACTGAGCGCATGGAACAGGCCGTTGCCCGCGACCGCATCAGAGAACAGGCCCTGCAACAAGGCAGCCCAAGGCGCCTCGGGCGCCGCGTACCAGGGCAGCAGCAGCCACCCGGCCACACCCAGCGCAAGCCAGGCTTGCGCGGCAGTATTCGCATGTGTGCGCATGAGTCCCTCAGCGCGGCAGCGAGTTGACTTCTTTTTCCCAGCGACTGATCAGCCGCCGACGCTCAGTGCTCGCACCGTACTTCGCGTAGTCGTAGTTGATCAGCCTGATCTTGCGGAAGTCTGGCACCCTCGCGTCCAGCGGTGTGCCGGTGTTGCTGGGCAGTTGGAACGACTTGGCCGCCGCGCCGAACTGCTGCGCGCCGGGAGACAAAGACCAGTCGTAGAACGCCTTGGCTGCCTCGGCATTGCGCGCGCCCTTGACGATGCTCATGGAGCCGACTTCCGCGCCCGTGCCCTCAGCCGGGGTGACCGAGGCCACGGGGAACCCTTGCATCGCCTCCGTGGCAATGTCGTGCGTAAAACTGATGGAGACGACCGTCTCGCCGCGGGCCGCCGCCTTGGCAGGGCCGATGCCGGACCTTGTGTACGTGCTGACGTTCTTGTGCAGCGTCTTCATGTAGTCGAAGGCCCTCTCCTCGCCCATGAGCTGCACCACGGTGGCCATCATGGTGTAGGCCGTGCCGGCCGAGGCCGGGTTGGCCATCTGAATTTCGTTCTTAAACTCCGGGCGCAGCAGGTCGGCCCACGATTTGGGCGCGGCGATTTTTTTCCGCGCCAGAAGATCGGTGTTGTAGCCAAAGCCCAGCGCGCCCAGGTAGATGCCCACCGTGCGGAATTTCGCATCTTCAGCCTGCTTGCGAGCCCAGGGATGCAACTGCCCCAGCAGCGGCGATTTGTACTCAAGGGTCAAGCCCTGCTCCGCCGCCTGCAGGTGCGGGTCGCCCGTTCCGCCGAACCAGATATCCGTCTTGGGGTTCTCCTTTTCGGCTATCAGCTGCGCCAGGGTTTCGCCAGTGCTGCGTATGGACATGTTGACTTTGACGCCAGTGGTGCGCGAATACACCGTGGCGATGAGGTTGCACCACTCGGCCTGCACCGAGCAGGCCACGTTGAGAACCTTGGCGCCCTGCGCGCTGGCGCTGAAGCTGCAGGTGGCGGCAAGGATGACGGAGAGAAGCTTGGGTGCGCGCATATGTTCCGGGTGTTGGCTGAAGTGCGGCAATCATCGAAGTCCACGGCATCGGCTGTAAGGGTAGAAGCACGCGCCACACGCGAAAGGCAATTGAAAGCCGTGCGGGACTTTCAATTGCCTTTCGCCAAGATGCGGTGATTGCTCTCTTAGCGACTGGGCCAGCAACAAACATGCTTCATCCACAACCAAGGAGACAGCATGAAGCGACGTCGTATTGTTTTTGCAGCCGCCACGGCAACCGTCATGGCAGCCACACCGTTATGGGCGCAGGACAGCCAGCGCCGTGTGTCGCTTGCGCGAACCCCGGCGATGCCCAAAATCAGTTTCGGCCTCATCACCCCGCGCAATGCGGAGCAGATGCTCAAGAACTGGAATCCGTTTCTCGACCGAATGGCCGCTGCGGCGGGTGTGCCGATCGAGCGCCTGACCTACAACTCGGCAGCGGAGCTGGTCAGCGACTTCGCGACAGGCCGCCTTCACATGGCTTGGCTCGGAAACGCTCCGGCGTTGGAGATCGTCGAAGGCGGGCACGGCAGCATCTTCGCGGTCGAGATGGTGCAGGGCAAGGCCTCCTACCGCTCGACCCTCATCGCGCACCGGGACAGCCCGCTGCGCAGCCTGGATGACGTTCACCGGATGGCGCGCCAGCTAACCTTTGGCGACGGCGACGTCAAGAGCACCTCGGGCCACATCGTTCCCCGTTATTTTGCCTTCGTCAAACGCGGTGTGAACGAGCCAGACAAAATGTTCAAGGAGATCCGGCGCGGCAGCCATGAAGCCAACCTGTTGGCAACTGCGAGCCGGCAGGTCGATCTGGCCACCAACAACACAAGCGAGCTGGACAACTTCCGCAATACCCGGCCGCAGGAGGCGCAGCTCGTTCGAGTGATCTGGGAGTCGCCGGACATCCCGACCTCGCCCATGGTCTGGCGCAACGACCTGCCTCTGGCGCTCAAGCAAAAGATAACGACCTTCACGTTCGCATTCGGTGCGAAGGACGACGAAAAGGCAGTGTTGCAGGACATCAACCGGCTGACCGCCTGGCGCAAGTCCAGTAACCGCCAGCTGGTGCCCATCGCCGACCTGGAGATGTTTAACGCGCGCCAGCGAATCATGAACGACACCACGCTCACGGCCGACCAGCGCCTGGCGCAGGTGGACGACGTGACGCGACGCGGCTCGCGGCTGGAACTGATGCTCAAGGCCAGCCAGGTCCCGGCGAAGTCCTAGGGCTTGCATGAAGCGTGAAGACATCGAGCTGCGGCGCGCAGCGCGCGATGGAGACGCCGGGGCTTGCATGGCCATGGCCGTCAAGCTTTTTGCTGGCGAAGGCGGCATTCCGCGCAACGTCAACCTGGGGCTGGCCTACCTCCAGCCGCAGTTGCTCAGCGCCCATCCGGAGACGCTGGAACTGGTCGCCCGGTGCGTGCCGCTGGAAGCCATCGTCGCGCAGCGGCTTCGCGCCTGCCTCACCCATGCAATGGCGCACGGCGGCCGTGCCGCCGGCCTGAAGATGGGCATATGGCTGGCAATGAGCCAGGCCAGCCGCGCTGACGGCCTGGCACTGATGCAGTCATCGGGCGTGGATGCGCCAGCGCTTCTTGCACAGGCCATGGAAAGCCCCGAAGCCCTTGCCGGCCTGTTGGCAACGATCTCTGCCGACATCCTCGAGCCCGCGAAAGTGGCGCTCCTGTGTGCGCGCGATGCACTGGCCTCAAGCGACCTGGCCTCGGCCTGCTTCTGCATCCGGCTGGCCTCAAAGTTTGCGCACACGGATGAACTGGACGAGCTGACATGCCGCGCGGTGTACTTCGCCGCCAGGGAAGCACAAACGCTTTCAATCCCGCCGGCGCTGGCGGAAGCTGCACTGCGGCGCCGCAGTGACCGGGGCGAGATCGAGCCGCAGTACGTCCTGGGCTGCGCGCTTGCGGGCATTCCCTACGGACGGCTCCCGGCGGCACAGCTGGTCAGGGAACATTCGCCGGCCCGGGCCACCGGCCTGCTGCTGCGCGCCGCGGACGGGGGCAGGCA
>CALRME020000013.1:0-15686 GCA_943369045.1 Sphingobacterium thalpophilum | reverse complement strand
CCCGCCTCTTGCCAGGCATCTGCAGGAAGAGGGTGCACGGTTCCGTCTTCAAGCTCCAGAGTCGCCCCGTTTACTGACGAGACCAGCAATTCGTACAACGGCATGGTGGTCATCCAGTCGCCCTGCAGATGGATGCGAAGGGACTCGATCTCGAGCTCCGAAAAATCCGTATCCGGCCCACACTCGAGCGACAGCCGCAACGTTGAATCGGCACCGACCTGGACGCCCGCAATGGCCAACGGCCACAGCACCGCATCCCATGCGGTGCGAAAACGGCACTGCTCGCCACTGCTCGTGGAAGCATAGAGGATGGTATGCCGTGGAACCTGAAAGCCCGCCGTAACTTTGCCCTGCTTGGGGTCGAGCGTAAGCTGCGCGACCGTCATTGAAGGCACAGGCTGCAATAGGGACGGACAGAGATTGTCCAGCAAGGCCGAAGCCACCTGCGGAAACTCGCGATCGAGGTCACGATGCACCCGAGCAGCCAGAAAGGCAACGGCCTCGATCAATCGCTCGGTATGCGGGTCCAGCGAATCCGACCCATGAAGCGCGAGCTTGCCGGCCACCTTCGGGTAGCGACTGGCGAAATCCTCGCCCTGTGCACGCAGGTACGAGAGCTCCCGCTTGTAGTACTGGAGGAAATCGTCGTGGAGCGCTTCGGCCATTTCAGTTGCCTCCCGCCTCGGATGCGTCGTCGAGTTCGAGCGCAAAGCCCACACGTTGCTGCTTGAGGCCTATGACCATGTCGCCGCCAACACGCACCTGGGCTGAATGACCCCGCCCCGGAACAGCACCGACCGAAACCGTGACGTTGCTCAGGCGCGGCTCGAAATGCCTGATCGCTTGCAGGAGCGCGTTCTGCATCAACTCAAGGTCATCCCCGCGCCTGGGTGAAAGGGCCGAAAAGTCAGGAATGCCGTAGTCGATAACGGTGCCAGTGCTTTGCCCGTACTGCGAGGGCGCCAAGCGGGTTCGTGTATTGAAAAGCCGCGAGAGCTCCCTCCCGATAGAGGCTTCGAGATGCTCAGGCAGAAGGAGAAACGCCCCCTCGCCCATCTGCTCATCGTTGAGGGCGAGCCGATCGAAAAGGGGGACAGAGGAACCGCGAACAAGCTCCGACATGATCTAGGAATCTCCGAAAAGAATCCCGGACCATGGAAGAGATACAGTGGAGTCCCGGCGGCTCAAGCGGCCTTGTTGGTGGCGAGATCCCAGCCGAAAGTGGCGGTCCCCTTCTTGGTCGAGTCAGCGTTTTGCTGCGTGAACTCGGAAGTGATCTTGGTGAAGTTCAGCGAGAAGGAGTCGGCCGGGATGCCGCCACCGCCGGAAGTGTTGATGTTAGACACCATGGCATTGGTCAGCACGTACTTCATGAGCGACATGAACTTGCCGCCCTCGTTCCGGCCGATATGCAGCGTCGCATCGCCCAGCTTCTTGCCTTCGGTACATGCCACGTACAGCGCCGGCGTTGCCTGGTCGGTCATTTTCGAGAAGGACATCTCGGAAAACTGCGGGCGGCCAGCAGTCCGCTCGGTGTTGGCCGCGTCCATGCTCATGGGCAGGGCGACGCTGTGGCTGAAGGAATTCAGGATGATTTCGTCCGGGTGACCGTCAATGGTGCAATTGCCCTTGAGGTCCTTGATCTGAAGAAGGATCACGTCCATGTTCTTGCTCCGTTACTGTGTTCGGTTAAATGACTGAAATGCGGGGAACCATCAAGCCGCAGGGGCCGGCAATTCGGCGACCAGGCGGATTGACGCCGTGAGTTCTTCCATCTGGAAGTGCGGGCGCAGGAAGCAGGTTGCCTGGTACGCACCGGGCTTGCCCGGCACGTCGGTAACGTCCACCCGCGCCTGGCCCAGCGGAAAGCGTGCCTTGGTTGCCTGCGGTGCCGAGTCATTGATCAGCACATAGTCAGCCACCCAGTTGTTGAGGTAGGTCTCGACCTCGCCGCGCGTCTGGAAGCTGCCGATCTTGTCGCGCATGATCACCTTGAGGTAATGGGCGAAGCGTGATGCGGCCAGGATGTACGGAAGACGGGCCGACAGCTGCGCGTTGGCGTTGGCGTTGTCCTTGTTGTACAGCTTGGGCTTGTTGACGGTCTGGCCGCCGAAGAAGGCTGCGAAGTTGGAACCCTTGGAATTGACGATGGCGATGAAGCCGAGGTCGTTGAGTTCCTTTTCACGGCGATCAGTGATGGTCACTTCGGTCGGGCACTTGAGGACCTTGTCGCCCTCGTCAGTCTCGTACACGTGGGCGGTCATGCCCTCGACCTTGCCGCCGCCTTCCACGCCACGGATGGCAGTTGACCAGCCGTACTTGGCAAACGCATCGGTGATCCGCAGGCCCAGCTGGTAGGCCGAGTTGGCCCACAGATACTTCGAGTGATCCTTGCCGTCCACATCTTCTTCAAAGTTGAAGTTGTCGACGGGAATTGTCTTCGCGCCATAGGGAAGGCGGGCAGCGTAGCTTGGAAGCACCAGCGAGACATAGCGCGAATCTTCCGATTCGCGGAAGCTGCGCCAGCGCACGAGCTCGGCGCTCTCGAAGATCTTGGACATGTCGCGCGGAACGCCCAGGTCGGTAAAGGACTTCATGTCGAACAGCGCTGGCGATGCGGATGCGATGAAGGGGGCGTGGGCCGCCGCGGCGACCTTTGACATCTTCTCGAGCAACGTCATGTCTTCGTTGTTGCGGCCGAAGCTGTAGTCGCCAATCAGCAGCGAATAAGGATGGCCGCCGAAGGTGCCGTATTCCTCTTCGTAGATCTTCTTGAAGAGGACGCTCATGTCGTGATCCACGGCCGTGGTCAGGTCCTTGAGCAGTTCCTTCTTGGTCACGTTCAGCAGCCGCAACTTGAGCCTGGTGCTCGTTTCCGTGCCGAACACCATGTCGCTCAGGCCGCGCCACGAGCTTTCCAGCGCCTTGAAGTCGGCGTGGTGCATGATTTCATTGAGCTGATCGGTGAGCAGCCCGTCAATCTGGGCCACGCGCTCGTTGATCATGGCGACAACACCCTTGTCTGGCGCCGCCTTCATGCCTTCGTCGAGGATCTGCGAGGCGAATTGCCCCAGCAGCTTCTTCGCATAGTTGCTTTGCGAGGCCTCGACGGCCATGTTGCCTTCCTGGACGATCCGGTCCAGCAGGCTCAGGTCGCTGGTGGTCGCGCTCGCCGCCCCACCCTCTGCACTTGCTTCTGTATTTGCCATTTCGATTCACCGTTCCAAAAGAGTTATGGCACGCCTGCGACGCACCAGAGTGGGTTGTCAGGCGGCCGGAGCGGCGTCAGCGCCGGCTTCGGTCTGGATGGTCTTGAGCTCTTCCGTATTGGCCACGATGTCATTGAGCAAGCCATTGAGCTCGTCGTTGCCGTCCAGCTTGGACAGCAGGTCGCGCAGTTGCTGACGGGCTTCGAGCAGCTTTGCCAGGCGCGGCACCTGACGCACAACCGCTTCAGGATGGAAATCATCCATGTGGGCGAAATTGAGCTCTACCTTGATATTGCCCTCGTCCTTGGTCGTGTCCTTCACCGACATGTCCAGGCGCGGCCCGATCTTCTTGAGGATGTCATTGAAATTGTCGCGATCGATCTCGACCAAGCGGCGGTCCTTGAGCTTGGGCAGGGGCTGCGCCGGCGCACCAGACAGGTCGGCAAGCAGGCCAACGACCAGCGGCAATTCCTTTTTCTCGACTGCATCGCCGATTTCAACGTCATAGGTAATCTGGACGCGTGGCGGGCGATTGCGCCCGACCCATTTTTGAAGGCTGTCCGACATGGTTTTCCCCTAAAAAGCGTGTGGTGGTTGAGGTGAGCAGGGCAGTGGTATTTCGCCAAAAAAGCAGCAAAAAACAGACACTTGCGAAATCATTCTAGGTATGAGTTTAGGTGTTGCAGCTAAATACTAACCCTTACTGATAGATGCAAGTTCCAAGCCCGTTGTAGCGTAGGACGTTGCCTCGTCTCAGGGTGAAGGATATTGTTCTTCAGCGTACGGGTTTGCAAGCAAAGTTACAAGATAGATGTGAAATCTTCGTTACTGCGTGAGCTCTGCACACTTCGAGAAAGCGACAGGCGAAAAAAAACGCCCACATGTGTGGGCGTTCAGTCAAGCGCAGGGCTTGTAGTTGGTTGCGCGAGCAAGATTTGAACTTGCGACCTTTGGGTTATGAGCCCAACGAGCTACCAGGCTGCTCCATCGCGCGACAATGTTGTGATTATATCTTGCTTACCTGTGCTTATTCAGCAGTAGGGGCATCCGTTTGAGATTCAGCGATCTCCGGACGATCGACCAGTTCGACAAGCGCCATCGGCGCGTTGTCACCGACGCGAAAGCCCATCTTCAGAATGCGCGTGTAGCCGCCAGGACGGGCCTTGTAACGGGGACCGAGTTCACCGAACAGCTTGGTCACGATGTCGCGGTCGCGCAGGCGGTCAAAAGCCAGGCGCCGGTTGGCCACCGTGGGTTCCTTGGCCAGGGTGATCATGGGTTCCACAACACGGCGCAGCTCCTTGGCCTTTGGGACCGTGGTCTTGATGACTTCGTGCTCGAGCAGCGAATTCATCATGTTGCGCAGCATCGCGAGGCGGTGCTCGCTGGTGCGGTTGAGTTTACGAAGGCCGTGGCCGTGACGCATGGTGCTTTCCTTTCCTTATTGAACAGACAGCCGGATCAGGTACTGCCTGGTGCACTCACTAAAAATACTTAACGCTTGTCCAGGCCGGCGGGGGGCCAGCTCTCCAGCTTCATGCCCAAGGTCAGGCCGCGCGAAGCAAGCACTTCCTTGATTTCATTGAGCGACTTGCGTCCCAGATTCGGGGTCTTGAGCAGCTCATTTTCGGTGCGCTGGATCAGGTCACCGATGGAGTAGATGTTTTCCGCCTTCAGGCAATTGGCCGACCGCACCGTCAATTCCAGCTCATCGACCGGGCGCAGCAGGATCGGGTCGAATTGCTGGGAGTTGCGTTGCACCGGCGCGTCAAACGCGGCCAGCTCGCTTCCTTCCAGCTGGGCAAAGACTGCCAGTTGCTCCACCAGGATCTTGGCGGAGGCGCGCACGGCATCTTCCGCCGTGATGGCGCCGTTGGTCTCGATTTCGACGACCAGCTTGTCCAGGTCGGTACGCTGCTCAACGCGGGCGCTTTCAACCGTGTAGCTCACGCGCTTGACAGGCGAGAACGATGCGTCCAGGACGATGCGGCCGATCGACTTGGTCGGCTCATCAGCGTAGCGGCGCATGGAGCCAGGTACGTAGCCACGGCCCTTCTCCACCTTGATCTGCATGTCGATCTTGCCGCCTTGCGACAGGTGGGCAATCACGTGGTCAGGATTGATGATCTCGACGTCGTGCGGCGTCTGGATATCAGCGGCCGTCACAACGCCCTCGCCGTCCTTGCGCAGACTCAGCGTGACCTCATCACGGTTGTGGAGCTTGAAGACCACGCCCTTGAGGTTCAGCAGGATGCTCACAACGTCTTCCTGCACACCGTCGATCGACGAGTACTCGTGCAGGACGCCGGCTATGGTTACTTCGGTCGCTGCGTAACCCACCATGGAAGACAGCAGGACACGGCGCAGGGCGTTGCCCAGAGTGTGGCCGTAGCCGCGTTCGAAAGGCTCCAGAGTCACCTTGGCGCGGTTGAGGCCAAGCTGCTCGACATTGATGGCTTTGGGTTTCAGCAAGTTGGTTTGCATTCAGGACTTCCTCTCAATACCCCCGGCTCGTTACACCGGTAAGGCTGGTGAAGCGCCCGGCCGGGACACCGGCAGGGAACGAAAAATCTGGATCAGGCCCGCGCAGCGGGCCCGTTGTCGCTTAACGCGAATACAGTTCGACGATCAACGCTTCCTTGATGTCGGCTGCGAATTCGTCGCGATCGGGCACCTTCTTGAAGGTACCTTCTGCCTTGTCGGCATTGACTTCAACCCAGGCCGGAATGCCGACTTGCTGGGCCAGCTGCAGTGCTTCAACAATGCGGTTCTGCTTCTTGGACTTGTCGCGCACCGAAATCACGTCGCCGGCCTTGACCAGGTAAGACGGGATATTGACCGGCTGGCCGTTGACCGTGATCGCCTTGTGCGACACGAGCTGGCGGGCTTCGGCGCGGGTCGATCCGAAACCCATGCGATAGACCACGTTGTCAAGGCGCGATTCGAGGATGAACAGCAGGTTGGCGCCGGTATTGCCCTTGCGGCGATCGGCTTCCTCGAAGTAGCGGCGGAACTGGCGCTCCAGGATGCCGTACATGCGCTTTACCTTCTGCTTCTCGCGCAGCTGCAGGCCGAAATCGGACGTGCGCTGGCCGGAAGTGCGGCCGTGCTGGCCGGGCTTGGAGTCGAACTTGGCCTTGTCGCTGATCGAGCGGCGAGCGCTCTTGAGGAACAGGTCCGTGCCTTCACGGCGGGAGAGTTTGGCCTTGGGGCCGAGGTAACGTGCCACTTTGCTTCCTTTAAATCATCTGCCGCAGCCTGTTGCTGCGGGAGCCATCTGCCCTTGGGCCGATGGCGGTGGGCTTGGGTAAAAAATCAGATACGGCGGCGCTTTTGCGGGCGGCAGCCATTGTGGGGAACCGGGGTCACGTCGGCAATCGACGTGATGCGGATGCCCAGGGCAGCCAGCGCGCGCACCGACGACTCGCGACCCGGGCCGGGGCCCTTGATCTCGACGTCAAGGTTCTTGATGCCCTGTTCGATGGCAGCACGACCCGCGACTTCGGAGGCAACCTGGGCTGCAAAGGGAGTCGACTTGCGCGAACCCTTGAAACCCTGGCCACCCGAAGATGCCCACGACAGGGCATTGCCCTGGCGGTCGGTGATCGTGATGATCGTGTTGTTGAAGGAGGCATGAACGTGGCAGACACCGTCTGATACGTTCTTGCGGACCTTCTTGCGCACGCGTTGTGCGGCGTTATTGGCGGGAGCTTTAGCCATGACTTTTCTCTTTCCCGATTATTTCTTCAGTGCCGCTGCGGCCTTGCGCGGGCCCTTGCGGGTACGTGCATTGGTGCGCGTACGCTGGCCACGCATCGGCAAGCCGCGGCGATGGCGGAAACCCCGATAGCAGCCGATGTCCATCAATCGCTTGATGTTCATCGTGGTTTCGCGGCGCAGGTCACCTTCAATAGTGAACTGGGCGATCTGGTCGCGGATTTTTTCGAGATCACCGTCCGTCAGGTCTTTGACCTTCTTGGAGTAGGCGATGCCGGTAGCCTCGCAAATCTTGCGAGCGCGGGTGCGACCGATGCCGAAAATGGCGGTGAGGCCGATTTCAGCATGCTGATGCGGCGGAATGTTGATGCCAGCGATACGTGCCATGTTGATCCTCTAAAACTCTTGCAATCAGCCCTGGCGCTGCTTGTGGCGCGGATCAGTACAGATCACGCGGACAACGCCCTTGCGGCGGATGATTTTGCAGTTGCGGCAAATTTTCTTGACCGAAGCCGAAACTCTCATATCGTTCTCCTAAATCCTTCTGCCAGTTACTTGGCGCGAAACACAATCCGTGCCCGCGACAAGTCGTAGGGCGTCAACTCAACGGTGACTTTGTCACCTGGAAGGATGCGGATGTAGTGCATCCGCATCTTTCCCGAAATATGTCCGAGCACTACGTGCCCATTCTCAAGCTTCACGCGGAAAGTCGCGTTCGGCAGGTTCTCCACAACCTCACCCTGCATCTGGATGACATCGTCTTTCGCCATGTCGCTTCAGCCACCGAGTGATGTCTTGAAATTGGCTTTCTTGAGCAGCGATTCATATTGCTGCGACATCAAATAGTTTTGCACCTGGGCCATGAAATCCATGGTGACCACCACGATGATCAGCAGGGAAGTGCCGCCAAAGTAGAAGGGAACGTTGTATTTCAGGATCAGGAATTCAGGCAACAGGCACACGAAAGTGATGTAGACGGCACCGGCAAGCGTCAGTCGCACCAGGATCTTGTCAATGTAGCGGGCGGTCTGGTCACCCGGACGAATGCCGGGAATGAACGCGCCGCTCTTTTTCAGGTTATCAGCGGTCTCGCGGCTGTTAAACACCAGCGCCGTGTAGAAGAAGCAGAAGAACACGATGGCACTGGCATACAGGATCACATAGATCGGCTGGCCGGGTGTCAGCATGCCCGCAATGTCCTTGAGCCAGCGCATGGCATCGCCGGTCGAGAACCAGCTCACGACCGTGGCCGGCAGCAGGATGATCGACGACGCAAAGATGGGCGGAATCACACCGGCCATGTTCAGCTTGAGCGGCAGATGGGAAGCCTGGCCGCCGTAGACCTTGTTGCCCACCTGGCGCCGCGCATAGTTCACCAGGATCTTGCGCTGGCCACGTTCGACGAACACAACGAAGTAGGTAATCAGCCCCACCAGGGCAACGATGAAAATCGCCACCAGAATGCTCATGGCGCCGGTACGGACCAGCTCCAGCAAGCCGCCAATTGCGTTTGGCAGGCCCGCCGCGATGCCGGCGAAAATAAGGATGGAAATGCCATTGCCAAGGCCGCGCTCGGTGATCTGCTCGCCCAGCCACATCAGGAACATTGTGCCCGCCGTCAGACTGACCACTGCGGTGATCCGGAACCCAAATCCAGGAGCCAGAACAAGGCCTGCCGAGCCTTCCAGCGCCAGGGCGATGCCCAATGACTGGAAAATTGCCAGGCCAAGCGTACCGTAACGCGTGTACTGCGTGATCTTTCGGCGGCCGGACTCGCCTTCCTTCTTGAGCTGCTCGAATGTGGGGACCACATAGGTGAGCAGCTGCATGATGATCGATGCCGAGATGTACGGCATGATGCCCAGCGCAAAAACCGTGAAGCGCGACAGCGCGCCACCCGAGAACATGTTGAACAGGCTCAGGATGCCGCCCTGCTGGCCCTTGAACAGCTGCTGGAGCTGGTTCGGGTCGATGCCGGGAACCGGGATGTGTGCACCCACGCGGTAAACCACCAGCGCGAGCAGCAAAAAGACCAGCCGGCGACGCAGGTCGCCGAACTTGCCTGTTTTTGCAATCTGTGCGCTAGTTGCCACGTGTGCGTTCCTTCAGTTGGGCCAGTTAGGCCAGGCTGCCGCCGGCAGCTTCAATAGCGGCCTTGGCACCTGCAGTGGCGCCGATGCCGGTCAGCTTGACGGCCAGCTTGAGCTCGCCCGTCTTGATGATCTTCACGACCTTGATCAGCTGGCCAACCAGGCCGGCTTGCTTGAGCGTGAGCAGATCGACCTCGGCCGCGCCCAGCAGTTCCAGCGAAGTCAGTGTGACTTCGGCGTTGAACTTCAGCAGGTGCGACTTGAAACCGCGCTTGGGCAGGCGGCGTTGCAGGGGCATCTGGCCGCCTTCGAAGCCGACCTTGTGATAGCCACCGGCGCGGGACTTCTGGCCCTTGTGACCACGGCCGGCAGTCTTGCCCAGGCCCGATCCAATGCCACGTCCGACACGGCGCTTGTAATGCTTTGCGCCTTCTGCAGGCTTGATGTTATTGAGTTCCATGTCTTGCCTCTCAGAGGACCTTGACCAGGTAGTCGATCTTGTTGATCATGCCGCGCACCGCAGGCGTATCCTGCAGCTCGCTGACGCTGTTCAGCTTACGCAGGCCCAGGCCACGGACGGTTGCGCG
The DNA here is from genome assembly GCA_943369045.1 of Sphingobacterium thalpophilum. Lineage (GTDB taxonomy): Bacteria > Pseudomonadota > Gammaproteobacteria > Burkholderiales > Burkholderiaceae_C > Ramlibacter. Next base: position 6,083 of record CALRME020000013.1, on the reverse strand, counting down.
GTGCGCTTCCTTGGTGCCGATGGGGCTGCGAACCAGCTGGACCTTGACGGTTTTTTGTTGGGTTGCCATGTGTGTGCTCCTGTCAGGCGAAGATGTCTTCGACCGACTTGCCGCGCTTGGCTGCGACTTCACCAGGGGTGGTGGAGTTCTTCAGCGCATCGAACGTGGCGCGAACCATGTTGTACGGGTTGCTCGAACCGTGACTCTTGGCCACGATGTCGGTGATGCCCATGACTTCGAACACGGCGCGCATCGGGCCGCCAGCGATGATGCCCGTACCCTTGGGGGCCGGGCCCATCATCACGCGGGCAGCGCCATGCTGGCCGAACACGTTGTGATGGATCGAACCATTCTTCAGGGAGACCTTGGTCATGTTGCGGCGGGCCTCTTCCATGGCCTTTTGCACAGCAGCAGGCACTTCCTTGGACTTGCCCTTGCCCATGCCGACGCGGCCTTCCCCGTCGCCCACCACGGTCAGCGCGGCGAAACCGAGAATACGGCCGCCCTTGACCACCTTGGTGACGCGGTTGACCGCGATCATCTTCTCGCGAAGGCCGTCTTCCGGACCGTCACCCTGAGTCTTAGCTTGAAATTTAGCCATGTTAAGTATCCGTGTCCGTTAGAACTGAAGACCCGCTTCGCGTGCCGCATCGGCCAGCGCCTTGACGCGGCCGTGGTACGCAAAACCTGCGCGATCAAATGCAACCTTTTCGACGCCGGCGGCCTTGGCCTTCTCGGCGATCAGCTTGCCAACCTGCTGGGCAGCGGCGGTGTTGCCGCCCTTGCCGGAGGCGCCCAGCGACTTGCGCAGGTCGGCCTGGGCCGTGGATGCCGTTGCCAGCACCTTGCTGCCGTCGCCGGAAATGACCGTCGCGTAGATGTGCAGGTTGGTACGGTTCACCGTCAGGCGCGCAACGCCTTGCGTGGCAATGCGGATGCGGGTCTGGCGCGAACGGCGGAGACGTTGCTGTTTTTTGGTCAACATGATGCTGCCCCTTACTTCTTCTTGGTCTCTTTGATCGTGATCTTCTCGTCCGAATAACGGATTCCCTTGCCCTTGTAGGGCTCGGGCGGACGAACAGCACGGATCTCGGCGGCCACCTGGCCCACACGCTGGCGATCGGCACCCTTGATCACGACTTCAGTCGGGGTCGGGGTGGCGACAGTGATGCCCGCGGGCATGTCGATGTTGACGGGGTGCGAGTAGCCCACCGTCAGGTTCAGCTTGGCACCTTGCGCCTGGGCCTTGTAGCCCACGCCGACCAGGTTCAGCTTCTTCTCGAAGCCCTTGGTCACGCCGTTGACCATGTTGTTGACCAGCTGGCGGATGGTGCCGCTCATGGCATTGGCTTCACGCGAATCATTGGCCGGCACGAAGCTCAGCTTGCCGCCTTCGCTGCTCACCTTGACAAGTGCGTTCTGCGTCAGGAACAGGGTACCGCCAGTGCCCTTGACACTGATCTGGTCTTCCTTGATCGACACGTCCACGCCTTGCGGGACGGCGACGGGCATTTTTCCTACTCGGGACATTTTCTTTTCCTTCCCTTTAGGCCACGTAGCACAGGACTTCGCCACCGACACCGGTAGCGCGGGCCTTGCGGTCAGTCATCACGCCCTTGGGGGTGGTGACAATCGCCACGCCCATGCCGTTCATGACTTGCGGAATGGCGCCGACGCCCTTGTAGACGCGCAGGCCGGGGCGGCTCACGCGCTCGATGCGCTCGATGACCGGGCGGCCGGCGTAGTACTTCAGGGCGATTTCGAGTTCGGACTTGCCGGACTCGGTCTTGACCTGGAAGCCGTCGATATAACCCTCGTCCTTCAGGACCTGGGCAATGGCTACCTTCACCTTGGAAGACGGCACCGAAACCGTGGGCTTGGCCACCATCTGCGCATTGCGAATGCGCGTCAGCAGGTCAGCAATGGGATCACTCATGCTCATTTAAATCTCTCCTGCCTTACCAGCTGGCCTTGATGATGCCGGGGATGTCGCCTGAGAAGGCCATCTCGCGGATCTTGGCGCGCGCCAGACCGAACTGGCGGAATGTGCCGCGCGGACGGCCCGTGATCGCGCAGCGGTTGCGCTGGCGAGTCGGGTTGGCGTTGCGCGGGAGCTTCTGCAGCGCGAGGCGGGCAGCCGCACGCTCTTCGTCGCTCTTCTTGGCGTCGTTGGAAGCCGCCTTCAGTTCAGCATGCTTCTTCGCATACTTGGCGACCAGCATGTCACGCTTGCGTTCGCGTTCGATCAGAGCCATTTTTGCCATGGTTCGCCTCAGTTCTTGAAGGGGAAACGGAAGCCCGCGAGCAGTGCCTTGCACTCTTCGTCGTTCTTGGCCGTGGTGGTGATGCTGATGTTGAGGCCGCGCAGGGCGTCAACCTTGTCGTACTCGATCTCGGGGAAAATGATCTGCTCTTTCACACCGATGTTGTAGTTCCCGCGGCCGTCAAAAGCGCGGCCGGAAATGCCGCGGAAGTCGCGCACGCGGGGCAGGGCCACGGTGACGAAACGGTCCAGGAACTCATACATCTTGATGCCGCGCAGGGTCACCATCGTGCCGATGGCCTGGCCTTCGCGGATCTTGAAACCGGCGATGGCCTTCTTGGCCTTGGTCACGACCGGCTTCTGGCCGGCGATCTTGGTCAGGTCGCCCACGGCGTTGTCCATGACCTTCTTGTCGGCAACGGCTTCCGAGACACCCATGTTCAGGGTGATCTTGGTCAGGCGCGGCACCTGCATCGGCGACTTGTAGCCGAACTTCTCGGTCAGTTCGGGAACGATCTTTTCGCGGTAGTGTTGTTGAAGACGTGCCATGCTCATGCCACCTTGATTTCTTCGCCGCTGGACTTGAAGACGCGAACGCGCTTGTCGCCAACAACCTTGATGCCCACGCGGTCAGCCTTGCCCGTGGCGGCGTTGAAGATCGCCACGTTGGACTGGTGAATCGGCATGGCCTTTTCGACGATGCCACCAGTCGTACCCTTGAGAGGGTTCGGCTTGGTGTGCTTCTTGACGAGGTTGATGCCCTCGATCAGCACATAGCTGTCGTCCTTGCGCAGCGCGATCTTGCCGCGCTTGCCCTTGTCACGGCCGGCGAGCACGATGACTTCGTCGCCTTTGCGAATCTTGTTCATGACTGTCGTCCTCTTACAGAACTTCAGGGGCCAGGGACACGATCTTCATGAACTTCTCGGTGCGCAGCTCGCGCGTGACCGGTCCGAAGATGCGGGTGCCGATGGGCTCCAGCTTGTTGTTGAGCAGCACGGCGGCATTGCCGTCGAACTTGACCAGCGAGCCATCACCGCGGCGGATGCCCTTGGCGGTGCGGACGACCACTGCGCTGTAAACCTCGCCTTTTTTGACGCGGCCACGCGGAGCGGCTTCCTTGATGCTCACCTTGATGATGTCGCCGACGCTGGCGTAGCGGCGCTTGGAACCGCCCAGCACCTTGATGCACAGCACGGACTTCGCGCCGGTATTGTCGGCAACGTCTAACCGGGATTCAGTCTGGATCATTTTTCAATATTCCCAACTTGTATCCGCAGCCCTGAATTCAAGGTTGCGGATCAGTCTTGGGCCCGTCGTCCGCGCCATGAACCATTCAGGGCGCCTCCGTTGGGCAAGATAGAGAGCCTTTGCAGACTCCCAAGCACTTTGTTAAGCGGCACTTTTTCAAAGCGCAGCCCGCGATTATGGCAAACCCTCAGGGGTCTGTCAACTGTCTGCGTCGCCGAAATCTCAGGCAGGCAGCTTCAGGTAGAGCTTGGCGAGGTCCTGGAAGGCTTCTACCTGGGGGTCGACGCCGGTTTCCTGCCTCAGAATTTCCCCGACCTGCGCCGCCAGCGAACCCGCCAGGCGGGCATCCAGAAAAAGCAGCCGTGATCGCCTGGCGAGCACGTCTTCGGCGGTCCGGGCATATTCACTGCGCGCGGCGAACCGCACCATGGCCTCGGTCAGGCCGCCGCCCAGGGGCCGGTCGGCGCCAGGCAATTGCCGCACAAGGGCTTCTTCGCTGCCGTAGGAATGAAGGCCTGGCGCGTCGCTGATGGGAGGCCGGCCCGGCTGCAGGCCTTCTGAGCCGATGAGCCTCAAGTTAGTGGTCACACCCGGTCTTGCCCTTTCAAGAAGGGACTGCTCGAAGCACTTTTCCAGCACATCTTCGGCCATGGCGCGATAGGTGGTCCACTTGCCGCCCGTGACCGTGACCAGGCCACTGCGGCTGGCCACGACGGTGTGCTCGCGGCTCAGGCCCTTGGTGTTGTCGCCATCGTCGTCCTGCGGCTTGACCAGCGGACGCAGGCCCACCCACATGCTGCGGATGTCGGCGCGGGCCGGCGCCTTGCTCAGGTAACGGCCCGACTCGCTGAGGATGAATTCCAGCTCTTCATGAAAGGGCCGCGGCTCCCTGTCCAGGTCGTTGCGCGGCGTATCGGTGGTACCCAGGATGACCTTGCCCAGCCACGGCACCCCGAACAGTACGCGGCCGTCTGCTGTCTTGGGCACCATCAGCGCGTGGTCGCCTGGCAGGAACTCGCGGTCCACCACCACGTGCACGCCCTGGCTGGGCGCCACCATGGGCTTGACCGGTCGGCCAATGTTCTGGCCGTCCTGCTGGCGCAATTCGTCGACCCAGACGCCTGTGGCGTTGATGACGCAGCGCGCCTTCACGTCGTAGGTCTGGCCGGTCTCCTTGTCCTGGCAGTGCAGGCCGGCCACCTTGCCGTCCTTATGGACCAGGCCGGTGACGCACATGTAGTTAAGCATCAGCGCGCCACGATCGGCCGCCGTGCGGGCCAGTGCCAGAGCCAGGCGGGCGTCGTCGAACTGGCCGTCCCAGTATTTGACCCCACCCTTGAGTCCTTCAGGCCGCGCCGTAGGCAGGCAGACCAGAGTTTCGCTGCGGCTCAAGAATTCGGTGGCGCCCAGCCCCGCCTTGCCGGCCAGCGCGTCATACATCTTCAGGCCCACGCCGTAGAACGGCGTTTCCCAGAATTTGTACGAGGGCATGACAAAGGCCAGCGGCTGCGCCAGGTGCGGCGCGTTGTTGAGCAGCGTGGTGCGCTCGTGCAATGCCTCACGCACCAGGGAAATATTGCCCTGCGCCAGGTAGCGCACCCCGCCGTGGACCAGCTTGGTGGCCCGCGAGGAAGTGCCCTTGGCGAAGTCATGCGACTCCAGCAGCACCACCTTGAAGCCGCGCGCCGCCGCGTCCAGCGCCACGCCGAGGCCGGTTGCGCCGCCGCCGACAATGGCCACGTCGTAGGTAATACGCTGAGAAAGTTGCGAGACGAGCTGCTGTCGGTTCATGTGGGCTGATTTTCGCTTATCCCCGCGACCGGCGGGCCGCAAGCGCGAATAGACTCGCGCGATGGACAGATTCGCGCACGGCTTCGCCCTCTCCCGCCGCCGCCTGCTGGCGGCCGGTGCAGCGGCAGCCACGGTGGCCTGTGCGCCTCTGCGGCCCGCGCCCGCATCAAGGTCCGGGCTGCGCCTGCTGGGAGAAGCCAGGCTGGCCCACAGGCTCAATTTCAAGGGCACGACGGTAGGCGGCCTGTCCGCCATTGACTACGACCCGGCGTCGGGCCTGTTCTACACACTTTGCGACGACCGCTCGGACCTGCAGCCGGCGCGCTTCTACACCTTGCGGCTGGAAATCACTTCCAGGGGAATTGCATCACCCGAACTGCTGGACGCCGTCACCCTGCGGCAGGCCGACGGTACGCCCTACGGCGCGCGCTCGGCCCGCGGTGAAGTGCCCGACCCGGAAGGCCTGCGCTGGCGGCCGCAGACCGGCACGCTCTTGTGGACCAGCGAAGGCGACGGCCGCAGTGGCTCCGACCCTTTCATCCGCGAGGTCCGCGCCGACGGCAGCCAGGTGCGCGCCTTCAGCCTGCCGCCCCTGTTTGCGATGACGCAGCCGGCGGACCGGGGCCCGCGCGACAACCTGACCTTCGAGGGCCTGGCACTCACGCCCGATGGCCGAGGCGCCTGGGTGGCTATGGAAGCCCCGCTCAAGCAGGACGGCCCCGTTCCGGCCTATGGCGTGCCCGGCGGCCCCTGCCGCTTCACGCTGTTCGACGTGGAA
>CALRME020000012.1:0-15868 GCA_943369045.1 Sphingobacterium thalpophilum | reverse complement strand
AGTCCTGGGCGATCAGCTCGCGCATGCGTGCCTCGATCGCGGACATGTCTTCCGGCGTGAACGGCCGTTCGTAGGCGATGTCGTAATAGAAGCCGTCGTCGATCACCGGGCCGATCACCATCTTTGCCGTGGGGTACAGCTGCTTGACGGCGTGCCCCACAAGGTGGGCGGTGGAGTGGCGGATGATCTCCACGCCCTCAGCGTCCCGGGGCGTGATGATCTGCAGCTTGGCGTCCTGGCTGATGGTGTCGCTGGCGTCCACCAGCTTGCCGTCGACCTTGCCGGCGACGGTGACCTTGGCCAAGCCGGCACCGATGGAAGAGGCGACTTCGGCCACTGTCACCGGGCCGGGATATTCGCGTTTGGAGCCGTCAGGAAGCGTGATTTGAATCATGATGAAAAGGGAAAGCGGAAAAAAGAAACGCGGCCTGTAGCCGCGCTTTGTCTGGAGACCTGAACCGGGTTCAATGCACGCGACTACACGGCCTCAATGGGCCGAAAAACCTTCCGGTGTAGTTCGCGGTGTCATAACCAGGGTGCCTTTCTCGCTCTTGCATGCCCGCCATCGCAGGCCAGCGCCTATTTTAACCCGCCTTCGCGAACCCTGTGCCGCCGCAACGCGGGCACTCGGTGATGATGGTCTGCTTTTCGACCTCGAAGTTCTCGTTGATGTTCTCGCTGTCGATGCGCAGCTCGCCGGTGCCGGCGCAATCAGGGCAACGCACCTGGTTGAGCTGGTTGGCATCGAACACGCCGGTCTTTTCGCTGGATGCGCTCATGGGCCGTCCCCGTTGTCTTGTTACAGGCACCGACTCTACGACGAAAGCCTCAAACGACAAACCCCACGATCCCGGAGGGAAACCGTGGGGTTTTCCTGCCCTTTCGGGCCAGTTGGAGAGCTTAAGGCTTAAGCAGCCTTCTTCTCGTCGAAGAACTGCTCGTCTTCGGTAGAGCCCTTCAGGGCGGCCGTGGAAGCGTTGGCTTCGATCGTGGTGGTCACGGCGTCGAAGTAACCCGTACCCACTTCGCGCTGGTGCTTCACGGCCGTGAAGCCACGGTCAGCGGCGGCGAATTCCTTCTGCTGCAGTTCCACGAACGCCGTCATGTTGTTGCGGGCGTAGCCGTAGGCCAGCTCGAACATGCCGTAGTTGAGGCTGTGGAAGCCAGCCAGCGTGATGAACTGGAACTTGTAGCCCATGGCGCCCAGTTCCTTCTGGAACTTGGCAATGGTGGCGTCGTCCAGGTTCTTCTTCCAGTTGAACGACGGCGAGCAGTTGTACGACAGCAGCTTGCCGGGGAACTTGGCGTGGATGGCGTCGGCGAAGTCCTTGGCGAACTTCAGGTCCGGCGTGCCGGTCTCGCACCAGATCAGGTCGGCATACTCGGCGTAAGCCAGGCCACGGCTGACAGCCTGGTCGAAGCCCTTGTTGGTCTTGTAGAAACCCTCGACCGTGCGCTCGCCGGTAAGGAAGGGCTTGTCGATCGGGTCCACGTCGCTGGTCACCAGGTCGGCGGCTTCCGCGTCGGTACGGGCCAGCAGGATGGTGGGCACGCCCATCACGTCGGCGGCCAGGCGGGCCGCGACCAGCTTGGCGCAGGCTTCGCGGGTAGGCACCAGCACCTTGCCGCCCATGTGGCCGCACTTCTTGACCGAAGCGAGCTGGTCTTCGAAGTGAACGCCGGCAGCACCCGCTTCGATCATGGCCTTCATCAGTTCGAAAGCGTTGAGCACGCCGCCGAAGCCGGCTTCAGCGTCAGCCACGATGGGCTGGAAGTAGTCGATGTAGCCCTCGTCGCCGGGGCCCTTGCCTTCACTCCACTGGATCTGGTCTGCGCGGGCGAAGGTGTTGTTGATCTTCTTGACGACCTTGGGCACCGAGTCCACTGCGTACAGCGACTGGTCGGGGTACATCTCGCCGGTGCTGTTGGCGTCGCCTGCGACTTGCCAGCCCGACAGGTAGATGCCCTTGAGGCCGGCCTTGACCTGCTGCATGGCCTGGTTGCCTGTCAGCGCGCCCAGCGTGTTGACGAAGGGTTCGGTGTTGATGGAGTTCCACAGCTTCTCGGCGCCGCGCTTGGCCAGGGTGTGGTCGATCTGCAGCGAACCGCGCAGCTTGACAACGTCGGCGGCGCTGTAGCCGCGCTTGATGCCTTTCCAGCGGGGGTTTTCAGCCCAGTCTTTTTCGAGGGCGGCGATTTGCTGTTCGCGGGTCAGGTGGGTCCAGTTGCTCATGGGGTTCACTCCGGGGTTGATTGATCTTTTCGGCACTGCTGCACTGCCTTGCCGATGAGTGAACTTTAAGTCTTCTACAAGACTTTGTGAATCTCTTATGTCTTATATAAGAGATATTTTTATATCTTTTAAAATCAACGATCTTTCATCACAAATTCGCAATATGAAAAATCATTTCTTGTATTGAGAAATTTTGGCGCAGTGCAACATGCCTGCATTCCACAATGTGAAATGCAGGTTACGCCGGGTGAAAAAGCAGCCAGTCGCCGTGGCCGATCTCCTGCTTTCCGCGGGCGTGCTCAGGATTGATCTCATAGACCAGGCAATCAAGCGCCAGGTCGCCCACCCTGACGGGCAGCTCACGCTTGAAGTATTCGCTGCTGGCCGTGCCGTCGACCTGCTCGATGCCATCGAGAACCGCTTCGAGTGGCGCGGTGACTTCATAGACCTCCCCCACGACGTCAACGGCCTTTTCGCCACCCAGGGTCAGTCCCGGATACCAGTCGATGCGGTAAAGCGTCCCGCGCACCGAGCCCATGCCCACGAAGCGCGGGGGCGGGAAGAGCCTGTTGATGTCGTTGCTGCCGCCCCGGCGCAACGTGCCGTATACGAAGACATGGCGGATAACAGCTTGGGGCATGATTGCGCGTCAATAAAAGCAGCATTTTGCAATGAGCCAGCCTTCCAATCGCCTGTTTGCCTATGGCTGCCTGGCCCTGAGCATGTCCCTCGTCGGAAGCTACGTCGCACTCTCAAAGCCGCTCGCTGCGGCAATCCCCATATTCCTGCTGGCCTGGCTGCGCTTTGGCATAGGAGGTCTGGCAATGCTGCACTGGCTGAAGAAGCCTGCGGCCGAACCGGTCCTGACCGCCCGCACACGATGGCTGCTTTTCCTCGAATCGTTCCTGGGCAATTTCCTGTTCTCGATCTGCATGCTGTTTGGTGTCAGCATGACCAGCGCCGTATCGGCGGGCGTCATCATGGCCTCCATCCCTGCGGCGGTCGCCCTGTTGAGCTGGGCCTTCTTGCGTGAACACATAGGGCTGCGGATCTGGGCCGCTGTCGGCTGCGCAGCCATTGGAATCGGGCTGCTTGCATTGAGCAAACCCGGCGAGCACGCCGGCGTGACGGATGCACCGCAAGCGGCCAGAGCCTGGCTGGGCAACCTCCTGGTCTTTGGAGCCGTCATATGCGAGGCGTCCTATGCGGTCATCGGCAAAAAGCTCACGGGTGCCCTGGGGCCCAGGCGCATCACCTCGATCATCAACCTCTGGGGCTTTGCACTGGTGACGCCGTTGGGCATCTACGCCGCAGCAAGCTTCGATTTCGGTTCGGTCACGCCGGGCATCTGGCTGCTGCTGCTTTTCTATTCGCTGGCGGCCAGCGTATGGACGGTATGGCTCTGGATGACGGGCCTCAAGACAGTACCTGCAGCCCAAGGCGGGGTCTTCACCGTGATGCTTCCCGTCTCCGCCGCCCTGGTCGGCGTGTTTGTGCTGGGGGAGAGCCTGGGCACCGCGCAACTGCTGGCCTTTGGCATCGCACTCGTGGGCGTGGTCCTCGCCACGCTGCCCGTCAAACCAGCTTCTTAGCGCTCACGACGATCCCGTCCTCGTCGGCATAAAGCCAGTCACCGGGACGTACCCAGACGCCCTGGATCTCGACCGGCAGGTCGCGCTGGCCTTCACCTCGCTTGACCGAACGCAGAGGCATCAGCGCCAGCGCCTTCACGCCGATGCCCGCATCGATCAGCTCGGCCAGGTCGCGCACGGCCCCATCAACCACAATGCCGGCCCAGCCGCTCTTCGCCGCTGCGGCGGCCAGAGTGCCGCCAACCAGTGCGCGCCGCACGGAGGCGCCGCCATCGATCACCAGCACGCGGCCCTCGCCGGGGGAATTCACGGCCTCGCGTACGCGTGAGTTGTCCTCCAGGCAGCGGATGGTCGCCACCTGCCCGCTAAAGCGCCCCTCGACGCCGAAGTCGCTGAACACGGGCGGCAGCACGCGAAAGCTGCCTGAGGTGTCTTCCTCGTTGGCGTCGCAAAGGTCGCAGGTGGCAAAGGTGGTCTGGCTCATTTTCCGGTGACTTTCCTGATGACGGGTTTGATGTTCTCGCGCCGGGCCGGCAGCACCGCCGCGTTTTCGCGCGGTGCGTTGAGCACGATGCAGGTGGCGGTTTCGGTAAGGATACAAAATTTGGTGACCACCGCGTCCAGGTGTTGCACGTCAATCACCGCGATCTCCAGCACCCAGCTGTCATCGCCGGTCACGTTGAAGGCGTTGACGACCTCGGGCGTCTGTTCGATGAGCTTGACCACGCGTGCGTATTCGGCGCGGCCAACGCGCACCATGGCTCGGATGCCGTAGCCCAGGCGCTGGTAATCAACCTCGGCACGATAGCCCTTGATGACGCCATTGAGTTCCAGCTTGCGCACGCGCTCGGTCACGGCGGGTTGGCTCAGGTGCACCCGGCGGCCCAGTTCGGCCATGGTGATGCGCGCATCGCGCTGGAGCTCCGCCAGGATCCGGCTGTCATAGAGGTCGAATTCGGAAACTTCGGTAGGAGGCTGCATAAATGATGAAACTCAAGGCCAATACTGCACTGGACCTTGAATCATCCATGGATTGAAGGCAAAGGGCAACTTACGATTGCCAGATGAACACCGCCACCCTGCCCTCCTCGACCATCCGGCGCACCCCTGCGCTGCTCGTGCCCGCCCTGGTCGCCTGCTACCTGGTCTGGGGCTCAACCTACCTGGCTATCCGCTACGCGCTCCTGAGCTTCCCGCCGTTCTTCCAGATGGGCACGCGATTTCTTGTCGCCGGCCTTTTGCTGATGGCATGGCTGCTCTGGCGCAAGAGCGCCATGCCCACCTGGGTTCAGTGGCGCAACGCCCTGGTCGTCGGAACGCTGATGCTGGGCGGCGGCATGGGCCTGGTGGCCAGCGCGGAGCAGCACATCGGCTCGGGCCTGATCGCGACCTTCATCGCCGTGGTGCCCATGATGGTCTGCGGCTGGGGCCTGCTGTTTGGCCAGAGGCCGACGCGCCTCGAACTCGCCGGCATGGCTGTAGGCACCATCGGGGTGCTGCTGCTGGTCAGCGGCGCGAGCTTCGCGGCCTCGCCCGTGGGCATCGCCTGCATCGTGGGCGCCACAAGCGCATGGTCGCTCGGCTCGGTGCTGTCGACCACACGGCTGCCGATGGCTCCGGGCGCAGCGGGCTTTGCCAGCGAAATGTTGTGTGGTGGCGCGGTGTTGATGCTGCTTTCTCTCGCACTGGGTGAGCAGCCCACATGGCCACCGCGACCGGCAGCACTGCTCGCGTGGCTCTATCTCGTGGTGTTCGGATCGCTGATTGCATTCAGCGCGTACCTCTACCTGCTGGCGCACGCGTCACACGCGGTGGCCACCAGCTACGCCTTCGTGAACCCGCTGATCGCACTTTTTCTGGGCATCGTCTTCGCGCAGGAAGTGGTCACAGGACACGAGTGGATCGCGTGCGGCGTCATCCTTGCCGGCGTTTTTTTGATCTTCAGAGGGAAAACAGCGCAAAAACGCGATTGAAAAAAACAACACGACAGAGTGAAAAAAGCCAGTTTTCGCTTGGAAACGCGTTTTTTCTCCAGTAGCATCCGCAGTGCCAGTGGAAATGCAGATTTTCATTGGTGATTAATCAACTTCTAGAAGGAAATAATCATGGCAACTGCGAAAAAAGCTCCGGCGAAGAAAGCACCTGCAAAGAAGGCTGCACCCGCCAAGAAAGCGCCCGCGAAGAAAGCGGCTCCTGCAAAGAAGGCTCCTGCAAAGAAGGCCGCACCGGCGAAGAAGGCTGCTCCTGCAAAGAAGGCAGCTCCCGCGAAGAAGGTTGCTGCGAAGAAGGCTCCGGCCAAGAAGCGCACTCCCAACGCCGCGTTCATGAAGGCCCTGACACCCAGCGCCGCTCTGGCCGCTGTTGTGGGCGCCGCTCCGCTGCCCCGCACCGAAGTGGTCAGCAAGCTGTGGGCTTACATCAAGAAGAACAAGCTGCAGGACAGCGTCAACAAGCGCATGGTCAACGCCGATGCCAAGCTGAAGGAAATCTTCGGCAAGGCACAAGTCTCGATGTTCGAGATGGCCGGCCTGATCGGCAAGCACGTCAAGTAAATCAGGCTCGCCTGAAATTGAAAGGGCCGCGCAAGCGGCCCTTTTTCATTGGCGCGGCGCCTTCTATTTCTTCAATGCGCTCTGCGTGATCGCGCTGAGCGTGCCGCGCGTGGTGATCACATCCGGGTCCAGCGTCACTTCGATCAGAGTGCCCTGCTTGCGCTCCAGCGCGGCCACTAGTTCAGGCTCGAATTCTTCCGTTCGTGTGATGCGCACACCCGCATAGCCATAAGCACGCGCAAGCGCCGCGAAGTCGGGGTTGTTCAATTGGGAACCGCTCACGTGCGTCGGGTACTCGCGCTCCTGGTGCATGCGGATGGTGCCGTACATGCCGTTGTTGAGCAGCACGATGATGCTCTTGCCTCCATGCTGCACGGCCGTCGCCAGTTCCTGCCCGTTCATGAGGAAATCACCGTCGCCCGCGATCGTGAAGGCGGTACGGCCGCTCACGATGTTGGCGGCAATACCTGCGGGCACGCCGTAGCCCATGCTGCCCACCGTGGGCGCCAGCTGCGTCTTGAAACCCTTTGCCAGTCCATGGTGCTTGAAGAAGCGGTGCACCCAGCTCGCAAAATTTCCGGCGCCGTTGGTCAGCACGGCGTCCTCGGGCAGATGCTTCTTGATCACCGCCACGATGGCCGGCATGTCGATGTCGCCGGGCAGCTCTTGCGGAGCCATGTTGGCTTCGAAGTCGGCGTGCGCCGCTTCGGTCCATGCCTCCCACGGCACGGTCGGCGGCGCCGTCAGGACTTCGAGCGAGCGCGCCGCGGCGTTCATGGTCGCGTTGATCGCCAGGTCGGCCTGGTAGACGCGGTTGAGTTCTTCCGCGCTCGCGTGGATATGGATCAGCTTCTGCTTCGCCTTGGGCGGCGTCAGCAGCGTGTAGCCGCTGGTCGTCATCTCGCCCAGGCGCGGGCCGATGGCGACGATGAGGTCGCTTTCCTTCACGCGCGCCGCGAGCTTCGGGTTCAGGCCGATGCCCACATCGCCCGCATACAGCGGGTGGTGGTTGTCGAAGGTGTCCTGGAAGCGGAAGGCATTGCCCACCGGCAGCTTCCAGTTCTCGGCGAAACGCTGCAGAGCCTGCGCGGCCTGCGGCGTCCAGCCGCCGCCACCAGCGATGACGAAGGGCTTTTGCGACTTCAGCAGCATCTCGCGCAAGGTGCGCAGCGAGCCCGGGTCACTCCAGGCCTCCACGCCTTCGACGCGTGCGAGCGGCCGCGCCGTCACGGTCCTGGTGAGCATGTCTTCCGGCAGCACGAGCACCACAGGGCCGGGGCGGCCGTTCATGGCTGTGGCAAATGCGCGCGCCACGTACTCGGGGATGCGGCTGGCCTCATCGATGCGCTCCACGCGCTTGGCCATGCCCTTGGTGCTGGGACCGAAGAAGGAGCCGTAGTCCACTTCCTGAAAGGCCTCACGGTCGCGCTGGTCGCTGGCCACGTCACCGACGAAAAGAATCATCGGCGTCGAATCCTGGAAGGCCGTGTGCACGCCAATGGAGGCGTTGGTTGCGCCTGGCCCGCGCGTCACGAAGCAGATGCCCGGGCGTCCGGTAAGCTTGCCGTGCGCCTCGGCCATGAAGGCGGCGCCGCCCTCCTGCCGGTTGATGATGAAGCGGATCTGGTCGTGGTACTTGTGGAAGCCATCGAGCGCGGCGAGGTAGCTCTCCCCCGGCACACCGAACGCGTGCGTCACGCCCTGCGCAATCAGGCATTCAACGAGCAGGTGACCTGCGATCTGGGCGTTAGCGTCTGGCGTGGCGGACATGGCAACCTTGACTTTATTAACTGAATAGTGAATTATTGAGCCATGACACGAGACACCGTCCCTGCCACGGAAGAGCGCCAGCGCGACGCCGACCGCTCGCAAGGCATCATCTTAGCGGCGGCGCGCGACGAATTTGCCGAGTACGGGCTTGGCGGCGCGCGCATGGACCGGATCGCCGAGCGGGCCGGCCTGAACAAGCGGCTGATCTACTACTACTTCGAGGACAAGGAGAAGCTGTTCCAGGCGGTCCTTGAGCAAGCCTACCTGCACATCCGCGAAGAAGAGCGCGACCTGAACCTGCTGGGCCTGAACCCGGCAGACGCGGTACGGCGCCTGGTGGAATTCACCTGGACCTATTACCTTGACCACCCCGAATTCCTGACGCTGCTCAACAGCGCCAACCTGCACCGCGCCCGCCACCTCGAAGGCTCGGAGCGCGCCCGCGAAATGAATTCGCCACTGATTGCCACCCTGGGAGAAATCCTCGAGCGCGGCCGCAAGGACGGCAGCTTCCGTGGAGGCATCGATCCGGTGCAGTTGTATGTGTCGATTGCCGGCCTGTCGTACTTCTACCTGTCCAACAACCACACCCTGTCGGCCATCTTCGGCCGCGACCTCATGGCGGCGAAGGCGCGCAACGAGCGCCTGTCGCACATGACCGACCTCATCCTGGGCTACCTGCTGCGCAACTGACCTCGGTCGCAGGGGCTTGCGCTGCCGGAAAGCTGCGCGATACAATTCACCATACGGTTAATTAAAGCCGAAAACTTCACTTCCACAGGAGACAACTATGACGTTCACCCGCCGCGCGCTCGCCGCGTCCCTTTTCGCGATCACCACCCTCAGTCCGCTGGCCGCCAGCGCACAGGCGGGCTACCCGAACAAGCCGATCCGCGTGATCGTGCCGTTCGCCGCCGGCAGCACCACCGACATCATTGCCCGCGCCATCGCCGACAAGATGGGCGCCAGCATGGGCCAGACGCTGGTGATCGACAACCGCGGCGGCGCCAGCGGCACCATAGGCCAGCAGGCCGTGGCCACGGCCGCGCCGGACGGCTACACCATCATGATCCACAGCTCCTCGCACACGGTGAGCCCCTCCACCTTTGCCAAGCTGCCCTTCGACACCGAGAAGGACTTTGCCGGTGTGACGCCGATTTCCTCCACGCCCAATGTGCTGGTGATGTCACCGTCCAAGAACATCAAGACGTTGCAGGAGCTGCTGGCCGCCGCCAAGGCCAAGCCCGGCAGCATGAACTTCGCCTCCGCCGGCCAGGGCAGCGCCACCCACCTGAACGCCGAGAAGTTCAAGCTCGCGGGCAAGATCGACGCCACCAACATACCGTTCAAGGGCTCGGCCGAGGCCGTGACCGAAGTGATGTCCGGCCGCGTCGACTATTACTTCTCGCCCATCGCGCCGGTGATCGGCCAGATCAGGAATGGCCAGCTGGTGGCACTGGCAGTCGGCTCGCCCAAGCGCGCCACCGCCTTGCCGAACGTACCGACCACCGCCGAAGCCGGCGTGCCGGGTTCCGAATTCAATTTCTGGATCGGCATGATGGCGCCCGCGAAGACCCCGCGTGACATCGTCAACCGCCTCAACGACGAGGTGATCAAGGCGCTGAACACGCCGGAAGTCAAGGAACGTTTCGCAGCGCTCGGCGCCGACGCCTGGACGCTCAAGCCCGAAGCCTTCGATGCCTACATCAAGGAAGAGATCAAGACCAATGCGGTGCTGGTGAAGGCCGCCGGCCTCGAAGTGCAGAAGTAAAGCAGGAGCCTCAACCATGCCCACCCAAAGACTCGGAATCATCATGCACGGCGTCACCGGACGCATGGGCATGAACCAGCACTTGATCCGCTCCATCGTGGCGATCCGCAACCAGGGCGGCGTCACGCTCTCCAACGGCAACAAGGTCATGCCCGACCCCATCCTCATCGGCCGCAACGCCGAGAAGATGGAGGCGCTGGCCAAGCAATGGAAGATCGAGCGCTGGGGCACGGACCTGGACAAGGCGCTGGCCAACAAGGACGACACCGTCTTCTTCGACGCCGGCACCACCCAGATGCGTCCCACCCTGCTGGCCAAGGCGATCCGCGCCGGCAAGCACGTCTATTGCGAAAAGCCCATTGCCACCAATCTCAATGAGGCGGTGGAGATCGCGCGCCTGGCGCAGGAATCGAGCCTCAAGCATGGCGCCGTGCAGGACAAGCTGTTCCTGCCCGGCCTGCGCAAGCTCGACATGCTTCGCCGCGCCGGCTTCTTCGGCAAGATGCTGTCGGTGCGCCTGGAGTTTGGCTACTGGGTGTTCGAAGGCGACCTGCAGCCCATCCAGCGGCCCAGCTGGAACTACCGCAAGGAAGACGGCGGGGGCATGATCCTGGACATGATGTGCCACTGGCGCTATGTGCTGGACAACCTCTTCGGTGAAGTCAAATCCGTCTCCTGCATCGGTGCCACGCACATCCCCGAGCGCTGGGACGAAGCCGGCAAGCCCTACAAGGCGACGGCCGATGACGCGGCCTATGCCACGGCGCAACTGGTGGGCCACAACGGCGAGCCGGTCATTGCCCAGATGAACATGTCCTGGGCCACCCGCGTCAACCGCGAAGACCTGGTGACCTTCCACGTTGACGGCACGCACGGCTCGGCGGTTGCAGGCCTCTCGTCCTGCAAGGCCCAGTCGCGCGTCAACACGCCGCGCCCGGTCTGGAACCCGGACGAGAAGCAGACGATGAACTTCACCCAGCAATGGCAGGAAGTGCCGGACACGCAGTTCTACGACAACGGCTTCAAGATCCAGTGGGAGCACTTCATCCGCCACGTGGTGGAAAACGAGCCCTACAAGTGGACCTTGCCCGAAGGCGCCAAGGGCGTGCAGCTGGTGGAAGCCGCGCTGGAGAGCTGGAAGGAACGCCGCTGGGTGGACGTGCCGGCGCTCAAGGTCTGAGGCAGCCATGGCGCTTTCACTCCAACTGCCATCAACCAATGGCGACCTGGCGACCTATACGCTCAGGGGCACGAACCCCGTGCAGCCCGCCAAGGGCGTCAAATTCAACCGCATCGCCTACTCGGCCGCCCACGTGGTGGCCGACCCGCGCGCGGTCATCGACCCCTGGCTGCAATGCGCCGTCGACTGGGACGCGACCATCGCCTACCGCCAGCGCCTGTGGTCGCTCGGCCTGGGCGTGGCCGAGGCCATGGACACGGCGCAGCGCGGCATGGGGCTGGACTGGCCGACCTCGCTGGAACTGATCCGCCGCTCGCTCGACGCAGCCAAGGATTCTCCCGGCGCCCTGGTGGCCTCGGGCTGCGGCACCGACCACCTGGTGCTGGAGAACGTCAGGACCGTGGACGAGGTCATCGCCGGCTACGAAGAGCAGATGGCTGCGATTGAGAAGCTGGGCGGCAAGCTGATCGTCATGGCAAGCCGTGCGCTGGCGCGGGTGGCCAAAAGCCCGGCCGACTACGAGCGCGTCTACGACCGCATCCTGTCGCAGGCGAAGCAACCCGTGGTGCTGCACTGGCTGGGCGACATGTTCGACCCGGCCCTCAAGGGCTATTGGGGCAGCGACAACGTTGAAGCCGCCATGGACACGGCGCTGGGCATCATCGCCGCCCATCCGGACAAGGTCGACGGCATCAAGATCTCGCTGCTGGACAAGGACAAGGAAATCGCCATGCGACGCCGCCTTCCCTCCGGTGTGCGGATGTACACGGGCGACGACTTCAACTACGCCGAGTTGATCGCCGGAGACGGTTTCGGTACCGAACCCTTGCACGGCCAGAGCGACGCTTTGCTGGGCATCTTCGACGCCATTGCGCCCGCCGCCAGCGCCGCGCTGGGCGAACTGGCGCAGGGCAACGTCGAGAAGTTCCACGCCATCCTGGGCCCCACGGTGCCGCTGTCGCGCCACATCTTTGCCGCGCCGACCCGCTTCTACAAGACCGGCGTGGTGTTCATGGCCTGGATCAATGGCCACCAGAGCCACTTCACGATGGTGGGTGGCCAGCAGAGCACGCGATCGCTGCCCCATTTCGCCGAATTGTTTCGGCTGGCGGATGAGGCCAACCTGCTGGAGCAGCCTGAGCTGGCCACGCGGCGCATGAAGACGTTGCTGGCACTGCACGGCATCGAATAGGCAAGCCATGCGCGATTTCTCGCAAGACCACCGCTGGCTGTCGATCAACACCGCCACCGTTCGCAAGAGCGGCGGCGCCGAGCTGCCGCTGCCCGACATCATTGAAGCCTGCGCCAGGCGCGGCATCCGCGCCATCTCACCCTGGCGCGACCAGGTGGCCGCCTCGGGCCTGTCCAACATCTCGAAGCTGGTCAAGACGCACGGCCTGGAACTCTCGGGCTATTGCCGCGGCGGCATGTTCCCTGCAACCGACGCCGTCGGGCTGAAGGCGGCGCTGGACGACAACCGCCGCGCGGTGGACGAAGCCTGCGTGCTCAATGCGCCCTGCCTGGTGCTGGTAGTCGGCGCGCTGCCGGGAGCACTGGAAGGCAAGGCCGCGCACAAGGACATCGCCCTGGCGCGCAACCAGGTGACGGACGGCATCGCCGCGTTGCTCGAATACGCGAGTGAACGCGGCATGCCGCTGGCCATCGAACCGCTGCACCCGATGTACGCAGCCGACCGCGCGTGCATCAACACGATGGAGCAGGCGCTGGATGTGTGTGACGAGCTGGACCCGCAGCGCTCGGGCAAGCTGGGCGTGGCTGTGGACGTGTACCACGTGTGGTGGGACCCGAAGCTGCAGGCGCAGATCGAACGTGCCGGCAAAGAGCGGCTATTGGCCTTCCATGTCTGCGACTGGCTCACGCCCACGGCCGACCTGCTGACCGACCGCGGAATGATGGGCGATGGCGTCATCGATATCCCGCGCATCCGCGGCTGGATCGAGGCGCGGGGCTTCACCGGCTACAGCGAAGTGGAAATCTTCTCCGCCGGCAACTGGTGGCAACGCCAGCACGGCGAGGTGCTGGACACCTGCATCGCGAGGCATCGCAGCGCGGTCTGATTTTCAAAAAGGCACCGGCCCGCGAAGCGCGCCTGTATTGGGCTGCAGCCCTGCATGGCCGGGAAGCCGCACCAGCTGTGCATGGCAGGCCGGTGCCTTTTCAGGTCTGACGCTACATCGCGGTGTGCACCTGCAGGCCCGGCCGCACGCCGTTGACGGGCCGCACGGGCGCTGTGCCGAACTCGATCTCACCCGACAGCTGGCCGCCCTCCTCGATCACGACCTTGCCGTAGCGGATACGGCCTGTCACCTTGCCGGTGGAATAGATCACGAGTTTCTGGCGTACCGTGAGGTTGCCTTCGAATTCGCCGCGGATCTCGGCGATGTCGATCTCCGCGGAGCCCTTGAACGCGCCGCGCTCTGATATCTGGATCACGCGCGAATCCATGGTCGCCTCCACCGACCCTTCAACCACCAGCGTGTCGCAGTCGGTGATCTCCACGCCCTTGAGCTTGATGTTGGGGCCCACGGTCAGCTTGCTCTCGCCTTCCTTGGTGGGCGTGGTGGCGGGCACCGGGCTGTTGGCAGCGGAAGCCACCGGCGCGGCCGCTACGGGCGCGACACCGAGGGCCATCGCGTTCGGGTTGTTGCCGTGACGCTGCGCGTACGGATCGGGTTCTTTCTTGTTGAAAAACGGTGTTGCCATTTGTGAGTCCTCTAAGCGGGTTGAAGAGCTGCCGATGCTACGGACCGAAGCCATTACATGTTCACCGCGTTGCGCAAGTTAAGTAACCAATTCCGTTGGTACCTTCCGACGGTGGGATGCGTGTGTGCGACTTATTTGGCGCGATCGCCGAACGGCGTATTGCGCCCGGCCAGCTGCACGCACACCATGAATGCAGATTCGAGGGGATCTCACATGGCCACTTCATACCGTGCTGCTTTCCATGCGGCAGGCAGGCGCCTCGCGCTGGCCTGCCTGCTGCTGCCGTTTGCGGCGCCTGCCCAGGAGGCTCGAGCTTTCGACACCGGCGCCGAGAACCTGATCGTGGTGCTGCGCGAGTCCAGCGGCGCCAACAAGCAGGATGAAGCGCTAAGCCCCTACGGCAAGCTTCGCGGCAAGCTCGATGACGGCCGCGAGATCGAGCTGGAGACCAGCTGGTTCCAGTACCTGGGCGACATGCACATCCGCCTGGTGTTTGACGGGCCTCAAAGCATGCAGAGCGCCTCGCCCGAAGACCTCGCACGCCTGCAGATGGATCCGCAGCAGGCCTTGCAGCAGGCCATCGCGAACCTGCGGCGGGTCTACGGCACGCCGGCCGAGCAGCCCTGGGTCGGCGGGGTGATGCAGGTGCTGGGCCGGTCAAGCGACTTGAACAGCAGTTACTTCCTGGACCGTGACTTCTGGCTGGGCGTCCAGCAGCGGCACCCTGAAGGCGTCGTCGCAGCAGTGCCACAGCGCGGCGGCCTGGTGTATGCGCCGCTGGCCGATGAGGACGCTGTGGCGGGCCTGCGCTTTTCCGCACCCGCGCTCTACTCGGGCGGCGAGCGAAACCGCATATCGTCCGCGCTCTACCTGTTCAAGGACGGCCGCTGGTCGGTGTTCCAGCCGCCGGTTTCCCGTTAGGCGGCCGCCAAACCGGTTCGCCGGACTTTGCGCACATTGAAGGCGCTCGCGATCAGCAGCGCCTGCGCCGCCACAAGCCCGAGCCACACGCCCTGGTACTGGCGTTGGTCCATCAGCGCGCCGAAGAACAGCGGCGCGATCGCCTGGCCGATGTCCAGGCCCGAATACACGATGCCGTAGACACGGCCCGTGGCGTTCTCCGGCGTCGAGCGCTTGACCAGCAGGTCACGCGACGGACCGGCGATGCCGCTGGCAAAGCCCATGACGCCGAACAGCGCGGGCACCGCCAAAGCCGGCACGGAGCCCAGCCCGATGACGAGAGCCACCAGCGCCGCTGTGCCAAAGGCCATGCCGACGACGCGTTCGCAGCGCTGCGGGTCGGAAGCCAGGAAGCCGCCCAGCACCATGCCGCCGGCGCTGCACACCATGTACACCGTCAGGCACATCGCCGCCAGCGCCACCGGCACGCCATGCAGCTGGCGCGCCGCCTCCGGTGCGAAGGCCTGGACCACGCTGATGATCACGGCATAGATGAAGAAGAAGCCAAAGCACATCCAGACGGCCGGGATCTTCAGGAAGTCAAAATTTCCCTCGGCATGCGCGGCGGGCGTTGAAGCCTGCCTGGGTGCGGTGGGCGGCAATGCAAGCCCGCTGCGATTGAGCCAGAGCACCAGCAGCACTGCATAGGCGATGGCGCCCGCGCCCATCAAGGCTACGCGCCACGAGAAGGCAATGGCCAGCGGCACAACGACAGCCGGCGCCAGCGCCCAGCCCAGGCTGCCGGTGATACCGTGGAAGCTGTAGGCATGGCCCAGGCGCGGCGCGCTGACCTTGCGGTTGATCAGGGTGTAGTCCACCGGATGGAACACGCCATTGCCCACGCCGGCCACGATGGAGAACATGGCCATCATCCAGTAGCTGGTGCTGATGGAAAAGCCGAAAGCGGCGCCGCCCAGCAGTGCCAGCCCGCCGAACAGGATGGGCCGCGGGCCGTAGCGGTCGACCAGGAAACCCGAGGCCGCCTGCACCGTGCACGAGACCACGAAGAACAGCGTCATCAGGAAGCCCAGCTCGGTGTAGGTGGCGTTGAACGCGTCCTTGAGCCAGGGGAACAGCGGCGCGAGC
>CALRME020000011.1:0-15979 GCA_943369045.1 Sphingobacterium thalpophilum | reverse complement strand
CCAGCCTGGCGCCCACATCGACCGCGCCGAAGGGCAGCATGCGCGGCGCCAGCGCGGCGACGCCGAGGCCGGCCATGACCGCCGCCGCGACGGCGGCCACGCCGCCGCCGACGAAAATCTCCGTCCACGGCACACCCGCTGCATCGAGCAGCTGGCTTGAGAGCACCCGCACGCCGCAGGGCTCGGCCAGCGTGGCCACCGGCAGGGGTTCGCCGGAGCGGTTTTGCCATCCTGGCCCGGCGAACCAGGCCATCTGTTCCTGCGCAATCAGCTCGCCGTCGCTGCGCCCGGCATGCAGACGCACGATCACCGTGTCGAGCTCGCGCCGGTCAAAACTGTGCAACAGGTCACCCGAGGAGCCGATGCGGATCTCGATCAGTAGTTGGGGGTCCTGCGCATTCATGCGCGCGATCATGGCGGCGAGTTCGGGCCCGGCCACATGGTCGCTGATGCCTATGGTCAGGCGCTGGCGCGCACCTGAAAAAAGCGAGAACGCGTGGTCGTGCAGCACCAGCAGTGCGCGCGCGTGTTCCAGAAAGACGGCGCCCTGGGCCGAAAGCTCCACGTGGCGGGGCGTGCGCTCGATCAGCCGCCAGCCGAGCCGCTCTTCAAGCCGCTTGAGCTTCAGGCTGACCGCGGCCTGGGTCGTGCTCATGGCTTCAGCCGCGCGCGTGAAGCTGCCCATGTCGGCGATGAGGACGAAAGCCTGCACGGCATCGAGGTCGAGGGGGCGGTCAATCATGACGGTAGATTATCACTGATATCTTTCATCATGACTGTTCAATATGACTGTGGGTGCGTAACGTCCAGCCATCAACAACTGGAAAGGAAATGCAATGCCACTGACCCAGATCTCCCTGCGCGCCGGAAAGCCCGAG
Source organism: Sphingobacterium thalpophilum (assembly GCA_943369045.1). Taxonomy (GTDB): domain Bacteria; phylum Pseudomonadota; class Gammaproteobacteria; order Burkholderiales; family Burkholderiaceae_C; genus Ramlibacter. Next base: position 15,101 of record CALRME020000011.1, on the reverse strand, counting down.
GCTTACCGGCAGGCCATCTTCGACAGCCTGTACCGCGCGATGCACGAAACCTTCAACGTACCGCAGGACAACCAGTTCATGCGCATCACCGAGCACGAGGCCGCCAACTTCCGCTATGGCGCGTCCTTCATGGGCATTGAGCGCAGCGACGACCTGGTGTTCATCCAGATCACCGCCAACAACACGCGCACGGTGGAACAAAAGAAAGTGCTGTTCGCCCGCATCGCGCAGTTGCTGGGCGAAAGCCCCGGCTTGCGCCCTGAGGATGTGTTCGTGAGTCTGGTGGAGGTGGCCAAGGAAAACTGGTCGCTGGGCATGGGCCTGGCGCAGTACGCTTAAGGCTTGAAAGGCGTTTGAAAGCTGCGGAAGGACAGCATGTCGGCTCTTATTGAACAGAATCAGGAGACAAGACATGGAACATCGCCACTGGTCCCGCCGCGAACTGCTGGGCGCGGGTGCTGCACTTTCACTGGCCGGCGGCTTCACGGGCCATGCGCTCGCGCAGCCGGCCTGGCCGTCCAAATCCATCCGCTTCGTCGTGCCTTTTGCGCCGGGTGGCAGCTCCGACATCGTGGCGCGCTCGACGGCGGCAGAACTGACCAAGGCGCTCGGCCAGAGTGTGTTCGTGGACAACAAGCCCGGCGCGGCCGGCAACATCGCCATGGCCGAAGTCGCCAAGGCCGATGACCAGCACACGCTGATCCTGGGCCACATCGGCACGCTGGCCGTCAACCCTTACATCTACGACAAGCTGCCCTACGACCCGGTCAAGGACTTCCAGGCCGTGAGCCTGCTGGCCAAGGTGCCCAGCCTGTATGTTGTCCACCCCAGTGTGCCGGTGAAGAACCTCAGGGAATTCATTGCCCTGGCCCAGAGCAAGCCCGGCCGGCTGAACTACGGCTCGGCCGGAAACGGCAGCGCTGGCCATCTGGCCTTCGAGTACCTGAAGGCGACGGCCGGCATCTTCCTCACGCACATCCCGTACAAGGGAACGGGCCCGCAACTGACCGACCTGCTTTCTGGCCGGCTTGACGCGGCCGCCGTAGGCGCCTCGGCCATCCTTGCCCACATCAAGGCGGGCAAGCTGCGCTGCATCGCCACCGGCTCGGCCCAGCGCGTGCCGCAGCTGGCCGATGTGCCGACGGTCGCCGAGCAGGGCTTCCCGGGCTTCGAGATGACGCAGTGGTACGGCCTGCAGGCGCCCGCCAACTTCACGCCTGCGAACCTGGAGCGGCTCTCGGCAGCGACCATGGCCGCGGTGAAGTCGCCGGTCGCGCTGGAGCGGCTCAATGGCGACGCGGCGCAGGTGGTGGGCAACACACCGAAGCAATACGCCCAGTTCATCGAGGCGGAGCAGAAGCGATGGAAGGCCGTCGTCCAGCGGGCAAAGATCAAGCCCGATTGAAGGGCTTAGCATTGAGCCATGCGCGCGCTCCTGGCAGAAGACGACATCCCGCTGGGCACCTGGCTGTGCAAGGCGCTGGAGGCGGTCGGCATCCAGGTGGAATGGGTCAGCAATGGCAAACTGGCCGACCTGGCGCTGCGCACGCCGGACCATGACGTCCTCATCCTCGACCTGGGCCTGCCGGGGCTCGATGGCGTGGAAGTCCTCAAGCGCTTGCGAGAGCGCGACCAGAGGCTGCCTGCCCTGGTGCTGACCGCGCGCGATTCGCTGGCCGACCGCGTCAAGACGCTCAATGCCGGGGCGGATGACTTCCTGGCCAAACCTTTCGCGGTGGCGGAACTTGAAGCCCGGTTGCATGCGCTGGTGCGGCGGGCGCGCGGAACCGAGCACCCGCGCCTGGCCTGCGGGCCGCTGGCTTTCGACACGGGCAAAAAGCAGTTCCTGCTCGACGGAGCGCCGCTGGCCCTGTCGCCGCGCGAGCACGCCGTGCTGCTGGTGCTGATCCAGCACAGCGGCGAACCCATGTCCAAGCAGCAGATCCTCTCGCGGGTGTTCTCCGACGACCAGGACGTCAACCCCGAGGCGGTGGAGGTGCTGGTCCACCGGCTGCGCAAGCAGCTTGAAGACACCGGCGTGCGCATTGTGACCATGCGGGGGCTGGGATATGCACTTGAGGAGTCCGGCGCTTGAAGCGGCCTGACAGCACCAGCCTGCGGCGCGGCCTGCTGGTCCTGCTGCTGCCCATGCTGGCGGGCATCACCGCGCTGGAGCTGTGGATGACGGACCGGGATGCCTCGGACGCGGCCAACTCCGCCTATGACCGCTCCCTGCTCGGGGCTGTGAAGTCCATCGCATCCAACATTTCCACCGCATCGGGCGGCCTTTCGGTCGAACTGCCTTACCGCATGTTCGAGTTCTTCGAGCTAACCGCCAACGGCCAGGTCTACTTCCGCGTCGCCAGCAAGGACGGGCTGGTGGAGATCGGCAGTGCCGACCTGCCGCCGCCGCCCACCGCGCTGCTGCCGGACACGCCGGTGTTCTACGACGCCGTCTACTTCGGCGAAGCGGTGCGGCTGGCCGCCTACTCGACCACGCTCAACGACAAGCTTGGCCCCACGTTGGGCCGGACAGTGATGATCCAGGTGGCAGAGAGCGTGCGTTCCCGGCATGACTTCACCACGCGATTCATTGCCCTGGCGGCCTGGCGCGATGCGCTGGTGTTCGTGCTCACGCTGGCCTGCGTGGCCCTGGCCGTGACGCTGGCGCTCAAGCCGATGGCGCGGCTGGCGGCGCAGGTGCGCTCACGCCAGCCCGATGACCTGACGCCGCTGGCTGAGGGCGGCCTGCCCGCTGAAGTGGCGCCGCTGGTGATGGCCGTGAACCAGCACATGGGGCGCTCGCACCTGTTGTCCTTGCAGCAACGCGAGTTCGTGGACGACGCTTCGCATCAGCTGCGCACGCACCTGACCACGCTGCACATGCAGGTGGACTACATCGCGGGTGAGGACGACATGGCGCGTGTCAAGCACGCGGTGGCAGCGCTGGGCGACGAGATCCGGCGTTCCACCCACACCACAAACCAGCTGCTGGCGCTGGCGCGCAGCGATGCGGCCGCGCTGCAGTGCCAGCCGTTTGGAATGCGCTCGCTGGTGCGCGACGTGGCCCTGCAGTGCATGGCGCAGGCCCGCGCCAAGGCCATCGACCTGGGCGTGCGCGACGGCGAGGACGACGAGACGGCCTGGGGCGATGCGGGCTTGCTGCGCGAGGCCTTGCTCAACCTGGTGAGCAATGCGGTGGCGTACACGCCGCACGGTGGCGAGGTAACGGTGCTGTTTTCATGGGACACGCTGGGCTGGAGCCTGGCCGTCAGCGACAACGGCCCGGGCCTGAGCGAACAGGAGCGCGACACGCTGGGGCATCGCTTCCGGCGCAAGCCGGGCAACGAATCACCGGGCTCGGGCCTGGGCCTGGCAATTGCGCGTGCGATAGCCGGCAAGCATGGTGGCGTGTTGCGGCTGGACGGGAGCGAGCCGGGGCCGGGCCTGCACGCCAGCCTGTGGTGGCCGCGGCCAAGAACGGGAGAGCCAGGATGAAGTTCATTGACTCACGCACGAGGATGCTTGTCCTTGCGGCGCTCGCAGCGGCAGCGCTGCAGGTTGCGCAGGCGGCAATCCCCGACCCGCCCGAATGCGTGGCGCCGGCCAAGGCCGGTGGCGGATTCGACCTGACCTGCAAGCTGGCTGCCGCAATGCTCGACAAGGGCCGCGGCGCAGCCAAACCCATGCGCATCAGCTACCTGCCCGGCGGCATAGGCGCCGTGGCCTACGACCGCATGGTGTCCGGCCGCATGGAGAACCCGGCCGCTCTGGTGGCTTTTTCCAGCGGCTCGCTGCTGAACCTGGCGCAGGGCAAGTTCGGGCCGCACACAGCCTCCGATGTGCGGTGGGTGGCGGCAATAGGTACCGACTACGGCGCCATCGCCGTGCGCAAGGATTCGCCACTGCAGTCGCTGCGCGACCTGGACGCGCTGCTCAAGCGCGACCTGCGCCAGGTTGTGTTCGGCGCCGGCGGCACCGTGGGCAGCCAGGACTGGGTCAAGGCCGCGCTGGTCGTCAAGGCCTCGGGCCGGGACCACAAGGCGATGCGCTTCGTCTCGTTCGAAGGCGGCGGCGAGGCGCTGGCCGCGCTGGAAGGGCGGCACGTCACCGTGTTCTGCGGCGACATGGCCGAGGCCATGCAGGCCATCAACGCCGGCGCGCCATTGCGCATCCTTGCTGTCCTGTCCGACAAGAGGCTGCCGGGCGCGCAAGCGGCCATCCCGACCGCGCGCGAGCAGGGCCTGGCCCTGTCGTGGCCCACGGTGCGCGGCCTCTATTTGGGCCGCAACGTCAGCGACGAGGATTCCCGGCAATGGTCAGAAACCTTCCGCGTGGCCATGACATCACCCGCTTTCGACCGCCTGCGTGCGCAAGCGGGCTTCTACCCGTTCACGCTGACTGGCGCCGCGCTTGATGCCTACGTCCATGAGCAGATGAAGCTGTACACGGTCATGGCGCGGGATCTGGGGCTGCGCGTTCCCTAAGCAGCTCCCCGCCGATCCCTTTCGTTCAGAATTTGTCCCAGCCATCCTGGGCTGCGACCGGCGTCGCTGACGCTGCGGTGGTGGACTTCGATGCCTTGGCCGGCTGCGGCCTGGACGGGGCGGCTGCACGTGCCGCAGGCTTGACAGCCACCCGGCTGGTGGCCTTGGCCTGGGCGATCACCTGGCTGGCCTGTACCTGTACCTGGCCCTGGCCCAGGTTGAAGACGCTGACCGCCTCGACCAGGCGTGCGGCCTGCTGGTTGAGGCTGTCGGCGGCTGCGGCGCTTTCTTCCACCCGCGCTGCGTTCTGCTGCGTCACCTGGTCAAGCTGGTTGACCGCATCCCCCACCTGGCTGATGCCCTGTGTCTGCTCACGCGTGGCCGAGCTGATCTCGCTGATCAGTTCGTTGACGCGCCTGACCTGGTCCACGATGTCACTCATGGTGCGGCCGGCTTCGCTCACCTGCTGGCTGCCGGTCTCGACTTTCTGCACGCTGTCGGTGATCAGTTCCTTGATCTGGCGTGCGGCGTCTGCCGAGCGCTGCGCCAGGCTGCGCACTTCGCTGGCGACGACCGCGAAGCCGCGGCCCTGCTCGCCGGCGCGCGCCGCTTCCACGGCCGCATTCAGCGCCAGGATATTGGTCTGGAAGGCGATGCCGTCGATGACCGAAATAATGTCGGAGATCTTCTTGCTCGATGCGGTGATGGCTTCCATGGTGGTCACCACCTGGCCCACGACCGTGCCGCCCTGGGCCGCGACGGTGCTGGCCGAGCCCGCGAGCTCGGTGGCCTGGCGTGCGGTTTCCGCGTTGTTCTTCACGGTGGACGTCAGCTGCTCCATGGACGCGGCGGTCTGCTGCAGGTTGGAGGCCTGCTCTTCCGTGCGCTGGCTCAAGTCGGCATTGCCGGTGGCAATCTGGCTCGAACCGGTTGCAATGCTGTCACTGCCCTGGCGCACGGTGGTGACCACGCTGACCAGGCTGTCGTTCATCGCCTTGAGCGCGGCCAGCAGCTTGCCAGTCTCGTCGGTGCTGCTCACCTCGATGCGCGAAGTCAGGTCACCGCTGGCCACGGTCTGGGCAATCCGGACAGCCTCGTTGATGGGGCGGGTGATGGAGCGGCTGATGAGCAAGCCCAGGGCAACGGCCAGCAAGGCGGCGGTTGCCGACAGGCCCATCATCAGGAAACTGGCGTGGCGGGCATCTGCGGCGGCTTCGGCCGCACTCTCTTCCATGCGCGCGACCTGCCGCTCATTGAGCTTTTCCAGCGCGTTGTAGTAGGCGATCTGCACCGGGCGCAGGTTTTCCGTGAGGTACTTGCGTGCCTCGGGGATCTGGCCTGCGGCCACCAGCTTGATCAGCTGGCCGCGCACGTCGACGAATTTCACCCGGGCGTCAGCCGCCGCGCGCAGCAGGTCCTTGCCGGTCTGGGTCTTGATGCCGGCCGTGAGCTTCTCGATGCCAGCGCTGATCTGCCGGCCCGATTCCTCGATCAGGGCGAGTTCGGCTTTGAGGTCCTTCTCATCAGTGACGATGACGATGTTGCGCAGGCTGGTGGCCTGCTGGTTGAACGATTCCTCGATGTTGCTGACCAGGGAAACCTTGGCATAGTGCTCATGAACGAGTTCGTTCATGTCCTGGCTGACAGAGCGGATGCCCGTCATGCCCACCGTTGCGACTGCGCCCAAAAGCACTACGACGAACGCAAAGGCAGCACCGAGGCGGCGGCCTATCGGCATGTTCTTGATGATGTTCATGAAAACACTTTCTTTTTGGTTGGGGGCCCGCGCAATCCTTTGCGCAGGGTCACGACCATTGTGTTTTTCTGCACTGCAGTCCGAAACGGCAAAAAGCCTTCGATACAACAGCCTTCTTACAATTTACCGCGTGAGCCTGGCTTGATTTATGTCAAGTGGCAGGTCGCGAATGGGCGTATGCGCCACTTTCCGCAGGCATTCCATCAGCTGCCCCGTGATGCGTGTCGGCGGCCGGCCGCGAACGGTGATCAGGCCAACCGCGGGCAGGTCCACCGCGACTGGCAGCTTCAGCACCTTGAAGATTCCGGCCTTCTCGTAGTGGCGGCCCACTGAGCGCGCGACGAAGGCCACCGCGTCACGCCGCTGCACGAAGATGGAGATGGCCATGAACGACGCGGTCTCGATCACGTCGGCCGGCGGCTGCAGCCCGTGCCTGAAAAACTGCTGCTCGAGCTTGACCCGCAGCGAAGCCCAGGGCGGCGGCAGCACGCAGGGCAGGGCGGCGAGGTCTGTCCAGCCGGGCCTGGCCTTTCGAGTCAATGGGTGGCCGGGCCGCACCACGGCCACCATGGGTTCGTCGTACAGCGCCTCGGTCACCAGGTCCGGTGCGGCATAGCCCGGCTCCAGCCGCCCGACGAAAAGGTCGATCTCGCCCAGGCGCAACTTCGGTAGCAGGCGCGTCAGGTCGCCTTCTTCCACCAGCACCGTGGCCTGCGGCGCCTGTGCCTTGAGTTGCACCACGGCTTGCGCCACCAGGCTGGACATCGCCACCACCATGGCGCCGACCCGCGTGCGGCCGGCGGCGCCGCTTTCCACCGAGGCGATCTCGTCGCGCGTGCGCTCGTAGTCGGCCAGAACCGAGCGCGCGAAGCGCACATACGACTCACCGGCCACCGTCGGCTCGGTGCCGCGGCTGGAGCGGTCGAACAGCGACATGCCCGACATGCTCTCGATTTCGCCCAGCATCTTGGAGACCGCCGGCTGGCTGACCGACATGAACTCCGCCGTCCTGCCAAGATGGCGGAACTGGTCCAGCGCCACCAGCAGCTGCAGGTGGCGAAGCTTGATGTTGGAGCGCAGGACGCGGTCGATGGCGGGCATCGTCAGATCATAACCAGCGGCTCATGATTCAATTCCGATTCTTGATTGGATTGTTATGACGCGGCGGCAAACAATGCGGCACCATTCCAATGACGAGGACGACAAATGCAGTTTGATTCCACCCCGATCTCCCGCCGCAGCCTGCTGGGCTGCGCCGCTGCCGTTGCCGCTGGGTCGCTCGCGCCCGCGCTGTCGTTCGGCGCCGACGCGGCCTATCCCGACAAGCCCATCACCTTCATCTGCCCCTGGCCCGCGGGCGGCACGGCCGACCAGTCCATGCGCGCCATCTGCCAGGTGGCGGCGCGCGTGCTCAAGCAGCCCATCGCGGTGGACAACCGCGCCGGCGCGGCCGGCATGATTGGCGCCAAGGCGATTGCCGCGGCCAAGGCTGATGGCTACACCATCGGCCAGATCCCGATCTCGGTCACGCGCTTCTCGCAGCTGGGCAGCCTGCAGGCCGACCCGCGCAAGGACTTCACCTACCTGGCGCGCACATCCGGCCAGACCTTCGGCATCGCTGTGCTGCCCGAGTCGAAGTTCAAGACGCTCAAGGACATGGTGGCCTATGCCAAGGCCAACCCGGGCCGTGTGACCTACGCGCACGCCGGTGTGGGCGGCGCCACGCACGTGGGCATGGAAGAGTTCGCCATGGCGGCCGGCATCCAGCTCAACGCGATTGCCTACAAGGGCGGTGCGCAGGCGTTGACCGATACGCTGGGCGGCCAGGTTGACATGCTGGCCGATTCGAGCTCGTGGGCGCCCCACGTCGAAGGCGGCAAGCTACGCCTGCTGGCGACCTGGGGCGAGGCGCGCACGCCGCGCTTCAAGGACACGCCCACGCTCAAGGAGCTGGGCTTCAAGGTGGTGGTCGATGCGCCCAACGGCATAGGCGCGCCCAAGGGGCTGGACCCGGCGGTGGAGCGCAAGCTGCGCGATGCCTTCCGCTTCGCCGTCAACAGCGACGAGTTCAAGGCCGTGGCCGGCAAGATCGACGCGCCCGTGATGTACCTGGACGGCCCCGAATACCAGAAGTACGTGGCCTCGGTGTACGACAAGGAAACGTTGCTCATCCAGCGCCTGAAGCTCAAGGAACTGCTGCAAAAGGGCTGATGGAATGACCGCCAGCCCCCTGATCCGCCTGCACGCCGCCGACAACGTCCTGGTGGCGAAGTCGCCGCTCGCCCTCGGCCAGGAGCTGCCCGAGTTCGGCGTGCGCGTGCGGGCCCAGGTGCCGGCCGGCCACAAGATCGCCGCCTGCCGCATCGCGCAGGGTGAGGCGGTGCGCAAGTACAACGCCGTCATCGGCGTGGCCGCGCGCGACCTGGAGCCGGGCGACTACGTCCACACCCACAACCTGGAGATGCCGCAGTTCGCCCGCGACCCGGCTTTCGGCCAGGACGTCAAGGCCGTGGACTATGTGCCTGAGGCGGAGCAGGCGCGCTTCATGGGCTACCTGCGCGAAGACGGCCGGGTGGGCACGCGCAACTTCATCGGCATCCTGTCGTCGGTCAACTGCTCGGCCACCGTGATCCGCAACATCGCGGCGCACTTCACGCCGCAGCTTCTGGCGGCCTTCCCGAATGTCGATGGCGTGGCCGCGTTCGCGCAGACCAGCGGCTGCGGCATGTCGTCGCCCAGCGAACACTTCGACGTGCTGCGCCGCACGCTGGCCGGCTACGCACGCCACCCCAACCTGGCGGGCGTACTGATCGTGGGCCTGGGCTGCGAGCGCAACCAGGTGGCGGCGCTGGTCGACTCGCAAGGCCTGGAAGCCGGCCGGCTGATGCGCACGATGGTGATGCAGGACGTGGGGGGCACACGCGCCACGATTGAAGCCGGTGTGCGCGCCATCGAGGAGATGCTGCCGCTGGCCAATGCTTACCAGCGCAGCAGCGTGCCGGCCAGCCACATCAAGATCGGCCTGGAGTGTGGCGGCTCGGATGGCTTCTCGGGCATCACCGCCAACCCGGCGCTGGGCGCGGCCATGGACATCCTGGTGCGCCACGGCGGCACGGCCATCCTGTCAGAGACGCCGGAGATCCATGGCGTGGAGTACATGCTCACGCGCCGCGCGGTCACGCCGCAGGTCGGCCAGAAGCTGCTGGACCGCCTCGCCTGGTGGGAGGAATACACGCGCGGCCACAACGGCCAGTTCAACGGCGTGGTCGGCCCGGGCAACCAGGCGGGCGGCCTGGCCAACATCTTCGAGAAATCGCTGGGCTCCGCCATGAAGGGCGGCACCACGCCACTGCAGGCGGTCTACGAATACGCCGAACCGATCGATAAGGCCGGTTTCGTCTTCATGGACTCGCCCGGCTACGACCCGGTGGCCGTGACGGGGCAGATTGCCAGCGGCGCCAACCTGATCTGCTTCACGACCGGGCGCGGCTCGATGTTCGGCTCCAAGCCCGCGCCCACCATCAAGCTGGCCAGCAACACGCCCATGTTCCGCAAGCTCGAAGAAGACATGGACATCAACTGCGGTGCCATCCTCGACGGCGAGGTGGACGTGCAGCAGATGGGCCAGCGCATCTTCGACGCCATCCTGCGCCACGCCTCGGGCGAGCCCACGCGCAGCGAAGCGCTGGGTCTGGGCGACAACGAGTTCGTGCCCTGGCACCTGGGCATCGTCAGTTAAGAAAAATCGGATCCACATGCTCGACAGGCTTGAGCGCGGCGAACTGCTGCGCAATCAGAATTTCATTGACGGCCGCTGGCAGGATGCTGCCGCGGGTGCGATGCTCGACGTCGTCGACCCGGCGACGCTGGAAGCAGTTACTCGCGTCGCCGACAGCACAGCCGCCGATGCGCAGGCCGCCACCGATGCGGCGCACGCGGCCTTCCCGGCCTGGCGCGCACGCAGCGGCCGCGAGCGGGCGCAACTGCTCAAGCGCTGGCATGCGCTCATCCTTGCCAACCAGCAAGACCTGGCGTGCATCATTTCCACCGAGCAGGGCAAACCGCTGGCCGAGGCCCGCGGCGAGGTGCTGTACGGCGCGTCGTATGTGGAGTGGTTCGCCGAAGAGGCCACGCGCACGCACGGCGACCTGATCCCCGAGCCGGCGCGCGGCCGCAAGCTGATGGCGGTGAAAGAGCCGGTCGGCGTGGTCGCCGCGATCACGCCCTGGAACTTCCCGCTGGCCATGATCGCGCGCAAGATCGCGCCCGCGCTGGCGGCCGGCTGCACCGTGGTGGCCAAGCCGGCCGAGGACACGCCGCTCACGGCGGCCGCGCTGGTGAAGCTGGCCGAGGAAGCGGGTTTTCCGCCCGGCACGCTGAACCTGGTCTGCGCCTCGCGCGCCAACACGCCGGGCGTGGTGGATGCCTGGCTGAGCGATGCGCGCGTGCGCAAGATCACCTTCACCGGCTCCACGCCGGTGGGCAAGCACCTGGCGCGCGAATCGGCCGGCACGCTCAAGAAGCTGTCGCTGGAGCTCGGCGGCAACGCGCCCTTTATCGTGTTCGAGGACGCGGACATCGACGCGGCCGTCGAAGGCTTGATGAGCTCGAAGTTCCGCAACGGCGGCCAGACCTGCGTCTGCCCGAACCGTGTCTTCGTCCATGAGGCCATCCACGACCGTTTCGTCGACAAGCTGGCCGCGCGCGTAGGCGCGCTGCATGTCGGCCCAGCGAGCGACGAGCGTTCGCAGATCGGGCCCATGATCAACGAGCGCGCCGTGGACAAGATAGCCCGCCATGTGCGCGATGCGATTGAGCGCGGCGCGAAGGTGGTGGTGGGCGGAAGGAAGCTCGCACCGCCACAGGTCAGCGGCCCGGGACATTACTACGCGCCCACGGTACTGACTGGCGCCAACACTGTCATGGCACTCGCGCAGGAAGAAACCTTCGGCCCCGTGGTGCCGGTGTTCCGCTTCAGCAGCGAAGCCGAAGTGGTGCGCCTGGCCAACGACACTCCGTTCGGCCTGGCCGCCTACTTCTACAGCCAGGACGCCGCGCGCATCTGGCGTGTGGCCGACCAGCTGGAAACCGGCATCGTCGGCATCAACGAGGGCGCGCTGGCAGCGGAAGTGGCGCCGTTCGGCGGCGTCAAGGAATCGGGCTATGGCCGCGAAGGCTCGCGGCACGGACTGGAGGATTACATGCACGTGAAATACCTTTGCCAGGGCGGTCTGCAATGAACGCTGGCAACCCATTCAAGGCCGCGCTGCTGGCCAGGCAGCCGCAGATCGGCCTGTGGCTGTCGATGGCCGAGCCCTACCTGGCCGAAGTCAGCGCCACCGCCGGTTTCGACTGGCTGCTGATAGACGGCGAGCACGCACCCAACGACGTGCGCAGCACGCTAGCCGCGCTGCAGGCCGTCGCGCCCTACCGCGCGCAGCCGGTGGTGCGGGTGGTCGCGGGCGAGGTGCACCTGGTCAAGCAGCTGCTGGACATAGGCGCGCAGAACCTGCTGGTGCCCATGGTGGACACGGCCGCGCAGGCGCGCGCCATGGTCGCCGCCACGCAGTACCCGCCGCTGGGCGTGCGCGGCGTGGGCAGCGCCGTCGGCCGCGCGTCGCGCTGGAGCGCGCGCACCGACTACCTGGCTGCGGCCGACAGCGAGGTCTGCCTGCTGGTCCAGGCGGAAACGGTGACGGCGCTGAACAACCTGGAAGAGATCTGCGCGGTCGACGGTGTGCACGGCGTCTTCATCGGCCCGGCCGACCTGGCCGCCTCCATGGGCCACCGCGGCAAGCCCGGCCATCCGGAAGTGCAGGCCGCGATCGAGAAGGCCATGCGCACCATCGTGGCCTCGGGCAAGGCCGCGGGCACGCTCACCTCCGACCCGGCGCTGGCGCGGCGCTACCTGGACCTGGGCTGCACCTACGTGGCCACCGGCGTGGACGTGCTGCTGTTTGCCAATGCAGCGCGCAAGCTGGCGGCGGAATTCCTGCAGCCGGGCGCGCCGGTTACTGCCTCCAGGCCTTCAGCCGCTTACTGAGGCTGCAGGGCTCCAAGCAGCATCCACGCGGCCTGCAGGCCGTTTTTGGCCCGCAGGCCGCATGGAACGTGCTTCTACGTATCGGGGACCTCGCTGCAATGGCACATGGCCATCTTCCATGTCTGCGTTGCATCCAGCCGATCGATTGGCCCGTAAGATAAGACATGAGCGGAGCAATGATCTGATGGCTTTTGTCCTGCACTACAAACGTGGTGAAAGGCTTGCCGTGGCCGAAGTGACCGGCCTGGCTTTCATTGAGGACGCGTACGAACTGGTCCAGCAGATCGAGGCGCTGACCCGGGAAGACGGAACGCGCCGGCTGCTGATCAACCTGCTCGATGTGGTGGGAACGCTGGAAGCAGCCGACCACGAAGCGCTTGGACGGCTGGCTTTCCAGCACCTGTCGCACCTGGAAAAAGTGGCGTCGTTCGTTCCTGAAGACAAGGTGACCCATGTGAGCGAAAAGGCGGCGACTGCCCTGGGCCTGCAGCTGCGCGTCTTCTCTTCCCTCACCGACGCGATGACCTGGCTGGTTGCCTGACGCGCACACGCGGATCGGTCGGGTCGCTGTCCCACATCGTTGAACGGGTTTCTCCCCAAGAATGGCAAGGACCATCACAGGAGAAACCATGAGCATTTTCAGCAACATCCTCAACAAGATTTTCCACCGGGGCCAGGCCACGGCCGATACCACTGCATCGGCCCCGCCCATGCCCAGCGGTGTGGACGCGGCCGCGGCCGGTGTGGCTGCGCAGAACCAGGTCGACGCCGCTGCGGCCGCGGCCAGGCCGGTTGACGTCGAAGCCGTCATGAACGAGATCGCCGCCGCCAATGGCCAGAAGCTCAACTGGCGCACCTCCATCGTCGACCTGATGAAACTCCTGGACCTGGACAGCAGCCTCAATGCCCGCAAGGAGTTGGCCACCGAACTGGGCTACTCGGGTGCCAAGGACGGTTCGGCGGAAATGAACCTCTGGTTGCACAAGCAGGTGATGAAGAAACTCGCAGACAACGGCGGCAAGGTGCCGGCTGATCTGCGCGACTGAGAATCCGGACAGCAGCTTCCGCGCGCCCTGCAGGCCTTTTTTGGCTCGCAAGCCGCGCGGAACGTGCTTCTACGTATCGAAGACCTCGCTACGATGGGGCATGGCCATTTCATATATTCCTGTCGAGGAAGCCATCACCCGTGCCGGTTTGCGCCTGGTCGTGGTGGGTGGTGTCCCGAGTCCCTGGTCCGAGGCGGCCAAGGGCATCTTCCATGTCAAGCAGATCCCCTTTGTGGCGGTCCGCCTGGCCTACGACAGCAAGGCGCTCAAGGAGTGGGCGGGCCAGCGCAGCGGGCCGGTCGCGGTGTACAACAACGAGGCACCGCTGTCGGGCTGGCAGGAGATCCTGCAGCTGGCCGAACGCATAGCGCCGCAGCTTGCGCTACTGCCGGCAGATCCGTCTGAGCGGGCCATGGCCCTGGAGCTGGCCCATGCGATCTGCGGCGAGCAGGGCCTGGGCTGGTGGCGCCGCCTGCAACTGGTTCACGCCGGGCTGCAGGGGCAGGGCGGCTTCACGCCGGAAGTGGCAGCCTACATCGGCAAGAAATACGGCTACAGCCCCGAGGCCGGCGCGCAGGCAACAGCCCGGGTCGTTGAACTGCTGGACCTGTTGTCCGCAAGACTCAAGGCGCAGCAGGCCAAGGGAAGCGGCTACTACGTGGGCGCTTCGTTGACCGCGCTGGACATCTACAGCGCAGCCTTCATGGGGCTGCTGCGGCCCTTGCCCCAGGATGTGTGCGCAATGAACGCGGATACCCGCATTGCGTTTGAATGGCGCGAGCCGGCTACCGATGCGGCCCTGGACGCGGTGCTTTTGCAGCACCGCGACCGGATGTACCAGGACCACCTGGAATTGCCGCTGTCGCTCTGAGCCCCCCGGCAGCGAAAGCGCCGCTGGTTGACCCATGTCAAGCCGCCTGACCCTGGGGTCTTTGATCATCGCGGCATGAAACCTGAAAACTGGCTTGTGCTCTTGCTGGCCCTGGCGCTGTCGGGCTGCGGATCACTCCTGCCCAAAGGCAGCAGCGACACGCCCTCGGCCTTTGCAGATTTCGCCGAAGCCAGCGCGGCGGCGCAGCGCATCCAGCCATTCCGCACCAAGGTCGTCGAACTCAAGGCCCTGGGCTTCGACCCCGACAGCGGCAACAACGTCACCCTCATTCCCTATCCCGACATCGTGGCGCGGCTGGCGCCGCACCCCGGCGTGCCGATGGCGCAGCTCGACCCGGGTGTGCGCACCTGCATCGAAGCCCAGGCCCGCTGCCATGCCTATGTGTTCCATTTCGAGCGCCAGGACCGCCGCCGGGCCGGCGGCTTCTGGCTGGACTTCTTCAACCTGCGGCGCATCACCGCCGTGACCGGGTGGTGGTTCGACGCGCTGGTGGTCGTGAATGCGGACACCGTGCTGTTCACCAACTTTGCGGGCCAGGCCCATACCGAGCGCGTCGAGAAGCAGACCAACCCGCTTGGCCCGCTGCAGTCAGCCGGCGAGCGGCTGTCGCGCTGACTGGGCGTGGCCCGCAGTTGATCCTGGTCAACAAGCAGCGCCTGCGTCGCCCATAAGGTGGGGGTCTTTCCACTCCCGGGAGCGTCGGCGATGAAAACTTCCTACAGGCAACTGCTGGTCCATGTAGACGGCACGGCGCGCAGTTCCGTGCGCCTGGATGCTGCCCACGCACTGGCACAGGAGCATGGCGCGCAGCTGTGCGCCCTCTATGCGGCCACCGCCAGCTATATCGGCATGCCTTTCTCGCCGGGCCTGAACGACA
>CALRME020000010.1:0-16071 GCA_943369045.1 Sphingobacterium thalpophilum | reverse complement strand
CACAGCACGCCCACGTAGTCAACACCTTCAGCTATTGATTTCGTAGCAGAAATAGCAGTATTGGCGAGCTCTGCAGGCACATTTCCCTCGTGAACCTGGGTCACCGCCAAAATGCCGTCGCGGTGCAGGTTGAGTTGCACCGGCAGGTTGACCATGGCCCCATCCCAACCCCGGGCCACGATGACCGAGCATTCGGCGGCCAGCGGCAGCATCTTTTCCAGCACGCAGGGCACCTGCTTCAAACCGGCCCAGGCCGCTTCGAGTTCGGCGCGGGTTCTCACGCGGACCTGTCCCTTGCCGTCGTAGCCCATGCGCGTGGTTTTGACGATGCCGGGCAGCAGGTCATCGGGCACCGCCGCCAGCTGCTGTACCGTTTCGATGACGGCGTAAGGCGCGCAGGCCACGCCGCATTTGACGAAGTGGGCCTTCTCCAGGGCCCGGTCCTGGGCGATGGCCACGGCCTGCGACGCCGGCGCCACAGGACGCGACATGCTCAGCGTCATCAGCGCAGAAGCGGGTACGTTCTCGAACTCGGTGGTGATGGCCGCGCTGCTTTCGGCGAGCTGGCCCAGACCCTCCTCATCCAGGTAGCCGGTCTGCACGTGCACATGGCTCACGAGGCCGGCTGGACTGGCTTGGTCCGGGTCGAGCACGGCCGTGAAGTAACCCATGGCCTGGGCCGCGTGGACGAACATGCGCCCGAGCTGGCCGCCGCCCATGACGCCCAGGGTGGCGCCGGGCTGGATGGTCTTGAAGCTCATGCTGCGGGCGGCAAGGTCATGTTGCGCGCGACCTCTGTTTGCTGCGCGCGGAACGCCTCAAGCCTGGAACGTAGCGCCGGGTCATTGCCGGCCAGCATGGCGACGGCAAACAGGGCCGCGTTGGCGGCGCCGGCATTGCCAATGGCGAAGGTGGCGACCGGAATGCCCTTGGGCATCTGCACGATACTGTGCAGCGAATCGACGCCCTGCAGGTGCTTGCTGGCCACCGGAACGCCCAGCACCGGTACCGTGGTCTTGGCGGCCAGCATGCCTGGCAAGTGGGCCGCGCCGCCCGCGCCTGCGATGATCGCCTTCAGGCCCCGGCCCGCCGCGGCTTCAGCGTAGGCGAACATGTCATCCGGCATGCGGTGCGCCGAGACGACGCGCGCCTCATGGGCGATGCCAAATTCCTGGAGAATGGCCACGGCATGCTGCATGGTTTCCCAGTCGGAACTGGAGCCCATGACCACGCCGATGTGAATGGATGACATAGAGTCAGTCAGTAGTGAGTATTTGAATTTTACGTTTTGCCCACCAGCTACCCAAAATGATCGACATCACCCTTGAGAATTTCCAGGCCGAACTGATTGACGGCTCACAGGGCCAGCCCGTGCTGCTGGACATCTGGGCCGAATGGTGCGGCCCCTGCAAGCAGCTGGGCCCGGTGCTGGAAAAACTGGAAGCCGACTATGGCGGCCGCTTCACGCTGGCCAAGCTCGACGCCGACGCCGTGCCGCAGATCGCCCAGCAATTGAGCCAGATGTTTGGCGTCAAGAGCATCCCGTTTTGCGTGATGTTCCTGGGCGGCCAGCCGGTTGACGGCTTTGTCGGCGCCATCCCGCCAGCCCAGATCCGCGAGTTCCTGGACAAGCATGTGCCCCCGGCAGTTGATGAGCCCGAGGAGCCCGTCCAGGACGAAACCGCTACCGACCCTGCGGCGCGGCTGGACAAGCTGCAGCAGGCCGTAGCCGCTGACCCGGCCAATGACGACGCGCGCTTCGACTACGTCAAGGAACTGCTGCTGGGCGGCCGCATCGACGACGCCAAGGTGGCCTTTGCGCCGGTGATTGCAAAGACCACAGGCGTGCGCCGCCTCGATTCGCTGCGGCGCTGGATGGACGCCGTCGACTTTTCCGATGCGCACCCCGAGGCCGTGACCGAAGCCGCTGCGAAGATCGCAACGAACAAGCGCGACTTCCAGGCCCGTTTCGACCGCGCCCGCGGCCTGATGGCGGCGCAGCAATGGACAGAGGCCATGGACGAGCTGCTGGACATCCTGATGCGCGACAAAACCTGGAGCGAGGACCTTGCGCGCAAGACCTACATCGCCATCCTGGACGTGATCGAGCCACCCAAGCCCAAGGTCGCCGAAGGCCAGATTCCGCCGGACGATCCCGTGGTGGCGACTTATCGCAGACGCCTGTCCAGCGTTGTCCTGAGCTAGGGCCGGCTGGCGCTACTGGCCAAACAGCCAGCGTGTCCCGGCGAAAGCCACGCCGAAAAGCGCCGCATAGGCAAACACCGGGAAGCTGAAACCGCTGCGCTTTTCGCGCCAGGCCCGCAGCCGCTCAACGAGCAGGCCCGCTACCACCGGCGCCACCAGGATGTTGAGCATCTGCAACCAGTGCAGGCGAAGCGCCAGGTGCGGAAAGATCCAGAGCGTGCCGGCTGCTGCTGCAATACCAGTCACAACCGACCAGCAGGATTCGTGGATTTGCGAGAGTTGCCGCTCGCGGCCGGTCAGCTTGTACCAGCCGGCCCGGAACGCGCCGCCGAAAAGCTCGGCCACCAGTTGCAGGATGAACTCACCGAAGAACTCGAACAGCAGTTCGAACAGGAATTCGAGCATGCCCTTGCCGCGGTTGCCCGGCTCAGGCCGTCAGGCGTTGCAGGGCCTCGCGGTACTTCTGCGCGGTGTTGGCAATCACGTCCTGCGGCAGGCGCGGAGCGGGCGGCGTCTTGTCCCAGGGCTTGCCATTGATGCGCACCGCCTCCAGCCAGTCGCGCACGAACTGCTTGTCGTAGCTGGGCGGGTTGGTGCCGTTGCGGTAAGCCTCTTCGTAGCCCTCAACAGGCCAGTAGCGTGACGAATCGGGCGTGAGCACCTCGTCCATCAGCACCAGCTTGCCGGACTCGTCCAGGCCGAATTCGAACTTGGTGTCGGCAATGATCATGCCCTTGGCCAGGGCAATGTCCGCCGCCGCCTTGTAGATGGCAATGCTGATGTCGCGGATTTGCGCCGCCAGCTCCGGGCCGACGATCTCCACCACCCGCTCGTAAGTGATGTTCTCATCGTGCTCGCCCATGGCCGCCTTGGCGGCTGGCGTGAAGATGGGCTCGGGCAACTTGCCGGCATTCTTCAGGCCGGGCGGCAGGGGCACGCCACAGACCGCCTGGCCCTCCTGGTATTCCTTCCAGCCGCTGCCGGCCAGGTAGCCACGTACCACGGCCTCGACCGGGATGGGCTTGAGCCGTTTGACCAGCATGGAGCGGCCCGTGACCTGCGGCGCCTCGGCCGGCGAGACCACGCTCTCGGGCTCATCGCCGGTCAAATGATTCGGGCACAGGTGGCCGAGCTTGCCGAACCAGAACAGGGCCATCTGCGTGAGCAGCTCTCCCTTGCCGGGAATGGGCTCGCCCATGATGACGTCGAAAGCGGAGAGGCGGTCGCTGGCCACCATCAGGATGCGGTCGTCGCCGACGGCGTAGTTGTCACGCACCTTGCCGCGCGCCAGCAGCGGCAGCGATGTCAGCGCCGAGGTGTGCAGGGCGCTCACTGCACCACCTGGGCCAGTTCGCCTTTGGCGTACTTGGCGGCTACGACCTGCAGGCTTTCGCCCTTGATCTTGCCGGCCTGGCCTTCACAGCCGAACTCGATGTAGCGCTGCTTGCAGACCTGTTTGGCGGCCTCGCGCGCCGGCTTGAGCCATTCGCGCGCGTCGAACTTGTCGGGATTCTCGGCCAGGAACTTGCGCACCGCACCGGTCATTGCCAGCCGGATGTCGGTGTCGATGTTGATCTTGCGCACGCCGTGCCTGATGGCTTCCTGGATTTCGGAGACCGGCACGCCGTAGGTCTGCTTCATCTTGCCGCCGTACTGGTTGATGATGGCCAGCAGTTCCTGCGGCACAGACGACGAGCCATGCATCACCAGGTGGGTATTGGGGATGCGCTTGTGGATTTCCTTGACGCGGCCGATGGCCAGGATGTCGCCGGTGGGCGGGCGGCTGAACTTGTAGGCGCCATGGCTGGTGCCAATCGCGATGGCCAGCGCATCGAGCTGGGTGGCCTTGACGAACTGCGCGGCTTCTTCGGGGTCAGTCAGCATCTGGCTATGGTCCAGCTTGCCTTCGGCGCCGACGCCGTCTTCCTCGCCGGCCTCACCCGTTTCCAGGTTGCCCAGGCAGCCGAGCTCGCCTTCGACCGTGACGCCGACCTTGTGCGCCATGTCCACCACCTTGCGCGTCACGTCGACGTTGTATGCGAAGTCGGCCGGGGTCTTGCCGTCCGCGCGCAGCGAGCCGTCCATCATCACCGAGCCGAAGCCCAGGTTGATCGCTCCCTCGCAGATGTCGGGGGTCTGGCCGTGGTCCTGGTGCATCACCAGCGGGATGTCGGGGTAGGCCTCGACGGCTGCCTCGATCAGGTGCTTGATGAAAGGCTCGCCGGCGTACTTGCGGGCGCCGGCCGAAGCCTGCAGGATCACCGGCGCGCCGGTTTCCTTCGCTGCTTCCATCACGGCCTGGACCTGCTCGAGGTTGTTGACGTTGAAGGCGGGAATGCCATAGCCGTTTTCGGCGGCATGGTCCAGCAGCTGGCGCATGGAAACGAGAGGCATGGTGGTCGTCCGTAGGAGATGTGAAAGTGGGGCGGCGGCTCGCAGGTAACCGCGCGGTAACTGCCCCGATTTTACCTTGCCCCCGCCGGAGCGATGCCCATGAACGCCAGTACCCGGGGCAGCACCGGCGCCATCCAGTTCAGCGGCCGCGCCACGGCGGCCACGATGGTGACGTGGTTGACCTTCTCCAGCAGAGCGAATTCCACCGGGGCGCCTGCGGCGCGCAGCCGCTCGCCCAGGCCCACCGTGCTGCGCTCGGGGTTGACCAGGTTGTCGTTGCGTGCCGCCAGCAACAGGGCGCGCGGCGCGGCCTTTGAAACATGCGCGATGGGCTGGGTGTCGGGCGATGTGGCCGGCCAGTTGAAGGCCACCCGGGCGTCCGGGTTGGTGATCGGCAGGAAGTCATACGGCCCGGACAGGCCGATCCAGCCCGCCAGCTTTTGCGGCGACAGGCCCACCGCACCAAGCAGGCGCGGGTCCAGCGCCAGCATGGCCACGTTGTACGCGCCCGCGCTGTGGCCCATGAGGTAGATGCGTGCGGGGTCGGCTCCCATTTCCGCCGCATGGTCGAAAGCCCATTTCACCGCCTGCGCGCTGTCGGCCAGGAAGTCGGGGTAGCGCACCTGCGGGCTCAGGCGGTAGTCGGCCACCACCGCGATAGCGCCGTTTGACGCCAGCGCTTCGCCAACGAAACGGTAGTCGGCACGGTCGCCCCGCGTCCAGCTGCCGCCGTAGAAAAACACAACCAAAGGCGGCTTGCCGTTGCCCGCGTCCGGCAATGGCTGGTAGATGTCCAGTTTTTGCCGTGGATCGGGCCCGTAGGCCACGTCCTCACGGCCGCGGTAGGTGTCGCGGGAAACCAGGGTGTTGAGCGCTGCCGAGGCCGAGCAGCCTGACAGCAGGGCCGCCATCGCGGCCAGGAGGCCGGTGCGGCGCGTCATGGGCATTCCTTGCATGCCCATGGATACGCCCGGCAGCGCGAAATGGTTTCAGCTGGCCCGGACGATCTTGAGCATGTTGGTTCCACCCGGCGCGCCCATGGGTTCGCCGCAGGTGATGGCGTAGATGTCGCCGCTGGCCACGATGCCGCGCTTTTTCAGGTGGGCCTCGGCCTCGGCCAGTGCGTTGTCGCGCTCCGCGCTCTGGTCCATCAGCAGCGGCCGCACGTTGCGGTACAGCGCCATCTTGCGCTGCGTTTCCAGTTTGGGCGTGAGCGCGTAGATCGGGATGTGGATGCGGTGCCGGCTCATCCACAGCGCCGTCGAGCCCGAATCGGTGAGCGCCACGATGGCCTTGCAGCCCAGGTGGTGGGCGGTGAACAGGGCGCCCATGGCGATGGACTGGTCGATCCGGTTGAAGGTCATGCCGGTGAAGTCGGCGTCCAGCTTCACATCCTCGGCCTTTTCGGCTTCGGAGCAGATGTTGGCCATCTCGATGATGGTCTCCAGCGGGAACTTGCCGCTGGCTGTTTCGGCCGAAGTCATCACCGCGTCGGTTCCGTCCAGGACGGCGTTGGCCACGTCGCTCACCTCGGCGCGTGTGGGTACGGGATTGGTGATCATCGACTCCATCATGTGGGTGGCGGTGATCACCACGATGTCGAGCTCTCGCGCCAGGCGGATCATGCGCTTCTGCAACGCCGGCACGGCCGCGTTACCGACTTCGATGGCCAGGTCGCCGCGGGCGACCATGATGCCGTCGCTGGCGCGGCAGATCGCCTCCAGGTTGGGGATGGCTTCGGCACGCTCGATCTTGGCGATCAGGCCGGGACGGTGGCGGAATTCGGAAGCCGCCACGTTGCACAGCTGGCGCGCCATTTCCATGTCGCTGGCATTCTTGGGGAAGCTCACCGCCACGTAGTCGGCCTGGAAACTCATCGCGGTGCGGATGTCTTCCATGTCCTTGGCCGTCAGCGCCGGCGCCGTCAGGCCGCCGCCCTGCTTGTTGATGCCCTTGTTGTTGGACAGCACACCGCCGACCTTCACGGTGCAATGCACCTGCTCGCCCTTGACGGCGTTGACGGTCATCACGATCAGGCCGTCATTGAGCAACAGCGTGTCGCCGGCCTTCACGTCGCGCGGCAGTTCCTTGTAATCGAGGCCGACACCGCCCAGGTCGCCCGGCTCGGTGCGCGAGCCATCCAGCACGAACTTTGCGCCGTTTTCCAGCAGCACCTTGCCCTCGGCGAACTTGCCGACGCGAATTTTGGGGCCTTGCAGGTCCGCCATGATGGCCACTTCGCGGCCGGCGCGCTGGGAGGCGGCGCGCACCAGGGCGGCGCGGTCGATGTGGTCCTGCGCGGTGCCGTGGCTGAAGTTGAGCCGCACCACGTTGACGCCGGCGCGGATCATCTGCTCGAGGAGCGCTGGATCACTGGACGCGGGGCCAAGGGTTGCGACGATTTTGGTGGCGCGACGGGCCATGGATGTCTCCTTTTTAATGGACGGGCGGGCCGCTTGCACTTCTCGCGGGTGCTTGCGGCCGTAACTTGGTTACTATTCTGGCATGAAACTGGTTACCAGTGAGTTACCAAATTCAGCCGCTGGGCATTCAGCATGCCCAAACCACTTCAACAGCCAGCCCGCCCAGCGCAGCCGACCGGCGCACGGTCAGCGAGGCCCGTTGCGCGTCGGCGATCCGCCGTACGATGGACCAGCCCAGCCCGCTGCCACGCTCGTGGTTGCCCAATACCCGAAAAAAACGCTCCCCCATGCGCGCCATGTCCGCGTCCGACATGCCAGGCCCGCTGTCTTCAACCTGCAGGTTGACGCCGCCTTGGGTCCGGGCGACTGAGACGTGCACAGCCGCACCCGGCGGGCTGTAGCGGATGGCGTTGTCCACCAGGTTGCGCACCAGGACTGCCAGCAGTGTTGCCTCTCCCTGCACCGTGCACAGGGCCTGTGCGTCCAGTTCGATCGTCTGCTGTTTTTGCAGCGCCTGGGGGGCTTCCTGCCCCAGCACCTCGCGAACCAGCCCGCCGATGTCCACCTCGGCAGTCTGTGGCGCACTACCCCCTTCGAGCCGTGACAGTGTCAGCAACTGCTCGACCAGGCGGGTAGCACGATCGCATCCTTCCAGCGTTGCCTGCAGGGCGTGGCGTCGGGCCGCGTCATCGGCCTCGCCCAGGGCTACCTGCGCCTGGGCGCGAATGGCAGCGATGGGCGTGCGCAGTTCGTGCGCCGCATCGGCTGTAAAGCGCCGCTCTGATTCCATAAGGCCGCTGATCCGGCCAAACAACCCATTGAGCGCGTCCAGCATGGGCTTCATTTCAGAGGGAGCGCCGTCCAGTACCACCGGCTGCAAGGCGTGCGGCTGGCGTACTGCGAGGGTACGCCCAAGCAGCCGTAGCGGTGCCATGCCGTAGTAAATGGCCCACCAGGCAGCCAGCCCGAGCAAGGGCAGCGCCAACAGCATGGGCCAGAACGCGCTGCGCAGCACGGCCCAGAGGATGGCGGCGCGCGATCCGACCTGCTCGCCAACGTAGACCTGGACGTCGCTCTCGCTCCCATGGGCGGCAAATACGCGCCACTGCGCCCCGTCGATTCCCACCGTGCGAAAGCCCGACTGGAAGCCTTTCCCGGCTTCAACCATCGGGGCGGCAGGCGCATTGGAGGACCGCATGGTCAGCCGCCCCTCATGGAATACCTGGAACGCGACCTTGGGCGCATAGCGGTGCAGCGTCGGCGCGTTAAGCAAGGGGCCGTCGTCCTGCAGCTCGGCGGACTGCTGGACAACCAGCAACGCGGCCGCCTGCGCCAGATGCCCGTCGAGCAGTTCATCCAGTTCGTGCCGTACGTCGACCCAGGTCGCCAGGGCCGTCGCCAGCCACACGCTGCTGACCAGCGCAAGCACCAGCACCAGAAGCCTCGCCTGCAGTGACCGCGGCAGCCACCTCATCGCACGGCGCCCTCACGCGGCAGCATGTAGCCAACGCCGCGCACCGTATGGATGCAGCCGGCACCCAGTTTTCGGCGCAGGTGGTGGATATGGACTTCCACCGCATTGCTGTCGACCTCCCGGCCCCAGCTGTAGAGGTGCTGCTCCAGCTGTTCGCGAGAGAGCACCCTGCCGGCGTTGAGCATGAGTGCATGCAGGAGGTCGAACTCACGCGGGGACAGCGCCACTGGTACGCCGGCCCGGTGGACCGTCCGCGCCGCCGGCTCCAGCACCACGTCCTGAAGCGCCAGGGCCTCCTGCGGCTGGCCGTGCGCGCGGCGAACCAGTGCGCGAAGGCGGGCAGCGAGCTCATGGAGGTCAACCGGCTTGACCACGTAATCGTCTGCGCCCAGGTTCAGCCCGCGCACGCGGTCGGGTACCGCGTCACGCGCCGTAAGCACCAGCACCGGCAGCGTCACGCCCGCGCGCCGGACTGATGCCAACACATCCATTCCATCCTTCAGGGGCAGGCCCAGGTCCAGCACAGCGGCCGCATACGGCTGGGCACGCAGCTCGCGCTCGGCCGCCTCGCCATCGCGCACCCAGTCCACCAGAAAGCCCAGCTGGCGCAACCCGGCGCGCAATCCATCGCCCAGCAACGGGTCGTCTTCAGCCAGCAGGATGCGCATCGGAGGTGGTTCCTTGAAAGCGGCGCTCAGTCGTTGTCAGTGTCCTTGCCGTGCTTGCCAGCCGCGGACGCAGCCGCGGGAGACCGGGCGCCGGCGGCGTCGGTCGGCGCGCCCTGCCACTGGAATTCCCAGAAGCCGATGACCGCAACCAGCATCAGCACCGCCACGATACGCCATGCGCTGCGCACGCCATCCTGCGGCAGGCCCGGCTTGAGGCCACTGATCATGGCGCCCACCAGGTTCTCGCGGTGCAGCCAGCTGGCCAATGCCACGCCGGCCACATGGACGCCGGCGATGGCCAGCATGATGCTGGCAGCGGCTTCATGCGCCTCCTCCAGCCAGTTGCCACCCAGGTCGTTCAAATTGGCCCAACCGGATGCGGTGACAGCCAGTGCCAACCCCAGCAGAGCCACGATGGCCAGAGCGCCCGCAGGATTGTGGCCGGTGTAGTGCACGGGCTTTCCGCGCAGCATGCCGCCCACATAGCGCGCCACGGCCGAAGGGCCGCGCACAAAGCTGGCAAAGCGTGCATGCCGCGTGCCCACCAGCCCCCACAGAATGCGAAAGACCACCAGCCCCGCCACCGTGTAGCCCAGCGTCACGTGGACCTGGCGCCAGCGCTCGCTCTCGGCGGTGAGCCAGGCACCGGCAAAGCTGGCCACCAGCAGCCAGTGGAAAACGCGCACTGGCGCATCCCAGACCAGGATGCGCCCGGCCGTCGCGCCGGGCTCGGCGCCCTGTGCTTCAGCGCGGAATTCTGACGTTGCGTTCATTGAAATCTCCTTGGTCGGCCTGCGTGTGGCAGGCAATGCAGTTGGCGCGGCTTTTGACGGCCGGCAGGGCCCAGGTGCGGGCAGGTACTTCGTCGTGCTTGCGGATGAACCAGGCCGACCGGGTGATGCGGTCCTGCGGCGGCTCCTCGTTCACGCGCTTGTAGGTGCCGGCCTTGGCCGCCAGCCAGACCGACAGTTGCCCGACGGTCGCAGCGTCCAGCGAAGCATCGGTGCCATAGTGCTGAGGCAGGTTCTTCAGCACGCGCTGCCATGACGGCGCCGGCAGCATGCCAGGCGGGTAGGCTATGTGGCAGGCACTGCATTCCTGCTTGTAGGCGGGCAGCAGGGACACGACGGGACCGCCGCGCCCTCCGTCGGCGAACGTGGAGGCGCTTGCGCCGGCCAGGGCCATCAGGCCCATGAGCATGCGGACGGACTTCATGGCTTGTGCGTCAGCAACCAGCCCAGCACATCGGCCTTCTCGCCGGATGTGCATTCGCGGCCCATGACGTCGTTGCAGTTGCGGCGGAACCACTTCTCCGCCTTGGCGCTGTCGGTAAAGCGCTCGGGATTGAAGGCGGGAGCCAGCGGCCCGATCGCTTTTCCGGTGGATGCGTGCTTGCCCGGCTGGGTGGGTACCGCGCCATGGCACGAGGCACAACTCCATTGCCTGCCGTGCCGGCTGTTGAACAGGGCCTGGCCACGCTCGGGAACGGGCTTGGCGCCGGCCTGTGCGCTATAGCCTTCCAGAAGTTGGGCGGGTGTGGCGGCAGATGCCGCAGTAACGGCCGACGCGCAGGCAAGCAACAGGGCGCGAAGGTTCCGGTGGACGATTAAATGGTTCATGGCCACTCCTTGATGTGCATCATGGAGTTGCCGCCTTAGCAATTGCTTAAGGCACGCCGTTCAAGGCAAGCGCCCGTGAGGCACCCGGCGGCCGAGCGCAGACCGCTTCCTGAACCAGCCTCTAGCCGGCAGCGCGTCTTGCCAGTATCTCGAACGCCGGCAGGGTCTTGCCCTCCAGCACTTCCAGGAAGGCGCCGCCGCCCGTGGAGATGTAGCCCACGTCCTTCTCGATGCCGTATTTGGCTATGGCCGCCAGTGTGTCGCCGCCGCCAGCTATGCTGAAGGCGTCCGACTTTGCGATGGCACGGGCCACGGTTTCGGTACCGTTTGAGAAGGCGTCGAACTCGAATACGCCCATGGGGCCATTCCACACAATGGTGCCGGCCGCGAGCAATTGCCTTGCCAGCTTGTCCGCGGTTTCGGGGCCGATGTCCAGGATGAGGTCGTCAACGGCCACCTCGCTGGCGCGCTTGACGGTGGCGGGCGCATCAGCGGCGAAGGTCTTGGCGGTGACCACGTCGGTGGGGATGGGCACTTCGGCGCCGCGGGCCTTCATGGCGTCGATGACGGCTTTGGCTTCGCCGACCAGGTCAACTTCCGCCAGCGACTTGCCGATGGGGAAGCCCGCCGCCAGCAGAAAGGTGTTGGCGATGCCGCCGCCCACGATGAGCTGGTCCACATTGGCGGCCAGTGCCTTGAGGATGGTGAGCTTGGTCGAGACCTTGGAGCCGGCCACGATGGCAGCGAGCGGCCGCTTCGGGTTGGCCAGGGCCTTGCTGATGGCGTCGATCTCCGCGGCCAGGAGCGGGCCGGCGCAGGCCACTTTGGCGTACTGCGCGATGCCGTAGGTCGATGCCTCGGCGCGGTGCGCGGTGCCAAAGGCGTCGTGCACGAAGATGTCGCACAGCGCGGCCATCTTCTTTGCCAGCTCGGGGTCGTTCTTCTTCTCGCCCTTGTTGACGCGGCAGTTCTCCAGCAGCACCAGCTGGCCCGGCGCGACCTGCACGCCGTTGACCCAGTCGCTGACCAGCGGCACTTCACGGCCCAGCAGCTCGCCCATGCGCTTGGCCACGGGCGCCAGCGAGTCTTGCGGCTTGAATTCGCCCTCGGTGGGGCGGCCCAGGTGCGAGGTCACCATCACGGCGGCCCCGGCGTCCAGCGCCATGCGGATGCAGGGGATGGAGGCGCGCACGCGCGTGTCTTCGGTGATGTTGCCCGCGTCATCTTGCGGCACGTTCAGGTCGGCGCGGATGAACACGCGCAGGCCCGCGGCCTTGCCTTGGTTGCAGAGATCGGAGAAGCGCAGAACTTTCATGGCAGCAGGTCCAGACAGGGCAAAGCCTGTCATTTTAGAAGCCCCGCGAGTGCGCCGGTTACCAGCCGAGCACCAGGTGCAGCGGCAGGTACACCGCCATGCCCAGCACAAGGGTCAGCAGCACGCTGCGGCGCCAGAAGTACAGCAGGGCGCCCGCAGCGGCGGCAAAAATACGCGCGTCCTGCCAGGTAGACACCAGCTGGCCATTGGCCATGATCACTTCCGGCACCACGACGCCCGCCAGCGCAGCCACCGGCGCGTACTGCAGGGCGCGGTGCGCCCAGCCGGGGAGGCTCCAGGGCCGGTCCAGAATGAAAAAGAAGCACCGCGTGAGCACGGTGACGCAGGCCATCCCGACGATCACCGCCATGGTCCAGAGGTCGGTCTCGCCCCTCATGGCGCCACCTGAGCTTGCGGCTGGATCTGCTTTTCCAGCAGGAAACAAATGGCCACGGCCACGCAGATGGCCGCCACCACATTGAGCTTGAGCGGCAGCGCATAGGCGGCCACGGCCGCCGCGCCCGAGATGCCGGCCGAAAGGGCCCTCAAAGGGGTGTTGGCCATGGAACACAGGATGCCCACCAGGCACAGCACGCCGGCAAAACCCAGTCCCCACGAGACGGGAATCAGGTTGCCCAGCGCAATGCCCACGACGCTAAGGCCCATCCAGGCGCTCCAGGTGATGAAGTAATTGCCCGCGAGATAGGCCTCTTGCGCATCGCGGTCTGCCGCGCCAGCCGCGGGTTGCGGGAAACGGCGCGTGAACAGCGCATAGCTCAGATCAGCGGTCAGGTAGCCGTTGACCAGCCGCCGCCAGCGCGGCATGTGCATCAGGTAGGGCCGCAGGTGCAGGCTGAACACCACGAAGCGCAGGTTCACGCAAAAGGCCGTGGCCAGGACCACCCAGGCCGGCGCGCCGGCCACGATCAGCGGGATCGACGCCAGCTGCGAGCTGCCGGCATAGACCAGGAAGGTCATCGCCAGCGCCTCGGCCACGCTCATGCCGGACTTGACCATGGCCACGCCGGTCATCAGCCCCCAGGCGGCGATGCCCAGCGCCAGCGGGCCCATTTCTCGCGCACCGTTGCGGAATTCCGGATGCCGGTGGACGCTGCGCAGGAAGAACATCAGGCCTGTCCGCCGCCCAGCACCATGCCCGCAGCGAGCGGGAAACCACGCATGAACTCAGACGCGGCAAGCCGCTTGCCGCCGGCGCGCTGCAGTTGCGTGAGAAGCAGCGCGCCGTGGCCGCAAGCGACCGTTATGCCGGCATCACTGAGCTTGCAAATAGCGCCGGGAAGCGCTTCAGTCGTGCTTGGCACGCTATCAATTTCGCAGTGCCATAGTTTGATCACCTCGTCGCCGAGCCGGGTCTGTGCGCCAGGGAAAGGGTCGAACGCGCGGACGCGGCGACTGATCTGCACGGCAGGGAGCGACCAATCGATGGCCGCCTCGGCCTTGTCGATCTTGTGCGCGTAAGTCACCCCCGCTTCGGGCTGGGGCACGCGCTTGAGACCGCCGCAAGCCGCGAGCTCCAGTGCTTCCACGATCATCTGCCCGCCCAGGCCGGCCAGCTTGTCGTGCAGTGAGCCGGTGGTGTCGGTTTCGGCAATGGCGGTCTTTTCCACCAGCAGCATGTCTCCGGTGTCCAGTCCGGCGTCCATCTGCATGATGGTGACGCCGGTCTCCGCGTCACCTGCCTCGATGGCGCGGTGGATCGGCGCGGCACCGCGCCAGCGGGGGAGCAACGAGGCGTGGATGTTCAGGCACCCGCGCGGCGGTGCATCCAGCACCCATTGCGGCAGGATCAGGCCATAGGCCGCGACCACCATCACATCGGCTTCGGCCTCTTCAATCGCGGCGCGGGCCGCCGCTGCGTCGTCCGGGTACTTGCCGTCCAGCCGCAGGCTGCGCGGCTGGGACACGGCGATGCCCTGCTCGAGCGCGAACTGCTTGACCGGGGAAGCCTGCAGCTTCATGCCCCGGCCTGCGGGACGGTCGGGCTGGGTGAGCACGAGGGAAATTGTGAAGCCCGCCGCCTTCAGGCGTTCCAGGGCCACGCGGGCGAATTCGGGCGTGCCCGCGAAGATGACGCGCATCGGGAAACCTTAGTCGCGGTCAGGGGCGTTGACGAATTCCATGGCCGGGTGCGCACGCTGCACGACACCCTGGGGATCTAGGTAGACGAAATAAAACATGTCGCTGCCATCTGTCCACCGGTAGGTCAGGATCGGGCCGTTCCAGCTGCTGACGCCGTCGATTTTCGCGGGCGGGCCGAATTCGCGCTCCACGTCCTGGCGCGTCCACTTGCCCGCTTCGATCCGGTAGAACTCGCTGGCAGTGAGCACCTGGCGCGAACGCACGACCTTGCCCGAGGCATCAAGGTCCACCATCCAGGCGTACTGGCCAAAAGGCTGCAGCGAATACTGCAGGCGCTCGCCACCTGGAAGCGGCACCACACGGGTGGGCGGGCCCAGGCGCGAGATCACGGCGTCGCGCGCCGTCCCGGCCGGCAGGTTGCCGGCGTTGTATGGGTTGGCAGCACAGGCGCCCAGGACAGCCACGGCGGCCAGGCAGGAGAGCAAGAGGCGCAGCTTCATGGATTTCTTTCGGTCGGCCGTCAGGCCTTTTCCGCCTCGCGCCGCGCCTTGATCATCTTGGTCTTGATGCGGTTGCGCTTGAGCGGGGACAGGTATTCCACAAACACCTTGCCCAGCAGGTGGTCCATCTCGTGCTGGATGCAGATGGCCAGCACGCCGTCTGCCTCGATGGTGCGGGAGCGCCCCTCTTCGTCCAGGGCGGTGACCTTGACCTGCAGCGCGCGCTCTACGCCGTCGTAGATGCCGGGCACGGAAAGGCAGCCTTCTTCATTGATCTTGGTTTCGGGGCTCGACCAGACGATTTCGGGGTTGATCAGCACCAGCGGCTCCTTGCGCGACTGCGAGACGTCCACCACGACCAGGCGCTCGTGCACGTCCACCTGCGTTGCGGCCAGGCCAATGCCATCGGCCTCGTACATGGTCTCGAGCATGTCGGCCGCCAGCGCCTTGATGCGGGCGTCAACGGCCTGCACCGGCCTGGCCACGGTATGGAGCTTGGGGTCGGGGTAACAAAGGATGGGAAGCAGTGCCATGGGGTTCTCGTCTCGGATGTCGCTATTTTCGCCACTTTTGGCTTTCCCGGCACGGCCAAAATCCTATAAACGTTGCCCAATCAAGGGCTTGAGCGCAGAATCGCGTGTGATTTGTCAAGATTTCAGGCGAGAAAACGTGCCGCAGAAAGACAGGAAGAAACAGATGATGGCCCATACCTGCGCAGTACCAAGTCCCCGGCGGCTGTCCACCTGGGCTGCCCTGGCAGCCTTGGCAGCGGCCGGAATGGCCATTCCGGGCCACGCGCAGAACGTCCCCATTACACCCAACCAGAAAGCCACGGCCGAGCAGGTTGCCCAAGCCGGCGTTCCGCTGGGCGAGCTGGCGGCCAACGCACCCGAGGAATACACCGTCAAGCGCGGTGACACCCTTTGGGCCATTTCGCGCCTGTTCCTCAAGAGCCCGTGGCGCTGGCCCGAGCTCTGGGGCATGAACATCCAGGAAGTGCGCAACCCTCACCGCATTTACCCCGGCCAGCAACTGGTGCTCGAAAAGAAGGACGGCCGCGCGATGCTGCGCATGCGCGCCGCCCAGGGCGGCATCAACGAACCGCCGACCGAAGTGATCCGGGTGTCGCCGCGCAGCCGCATCGAGAACATTGCTGATGCGGGCGTGCCCACTCTGGAGATGCACCTGATCGAGCCGTTCCTGGCCGAGCCGGTGATCGTCAGCGAAAACGCCCTGCTTTCGGCGCCCCGGCTGGTTGCTGTCGGCGACGAGCGGGTACTGCTGACCCGGGGCGACAGGGCTTATGCCCGCAGCAGCGACGGCACGCCCATGGTCGACCGGCCCGGGCCCGTCATCCAGTACCGTGTGTTCCG
>CALRME020000009.1:0-16486 GCA_943369045.1 Sphingobacterium thalpophilum | reverse complement strand
CTTGTAGCGCTTGAGCAGCAGGGCCACGATGCTGTCGGGCGTCTGCGGCCGAACTTCGGCGCCATCGTGAACGCAGTGCTGTATGCCGAGCTTGACGTACAGCAGGCGCAGGAAGTGCCAGACCTCGGTGGTCGTGCCCACGGTGGACTTGCGCCCGCCGCGCGAGAGGCGCTGCTCGATGGCCACGGTCGGCGGGATGCCGTAGACCGCGTCCACCTCGGGCCGGCCCGCCGGCTGCACGATGCTGCGCGCATAGGCGTTGAGGGATTCGAGGTAGCGGCGCTGCCCCTCGTTGAACAGGATGTCGAAGGCCAGCGTCGACTTGCCAGAACCGGAGACACCGGTCACCACGCTGAACTTGCCGTGCGGGATGTTCACCGACAGGTTCTTGAGGTTGTGCTCCTTGGCGTTGACGATCTGGATGGCTTCCGGCGGCTTGCGGCGCTCGCGCACCAGCTTCTGCAGAGGTACGCCCTCTTCCACCTTGTGCGCGCCCAGGCCCATGGCGATGTCGTACTCGCGCAGGGCCAGGCCGGTGTGCGAAGTGGCATGCAGCTTCACGTCTTCCGGCGTGCCCTCGGCCACCACCAGGCCACCGGCGTCACCGCCTTCGGGGCCGAGATCGATCAGCCAGTCGGAGGCACGGATCACGTCCAGGTTGTGCTCGATCACGATCAGCGAGTTGCCGCCTTCGAGCAGCTTGCGCAGCGCGCGCATCAGCTTGGTGATGTCGTCGAAGTGCAGGCCGGTGGTCGGCTCGTCGAACAGGAACAGCGTGCCGCGCGTGGCC
This sequence comes from Sphingobacterium thalpophilum, assembly GCA_943369045.1. GTDB lineage: Bacteria > Pseudomonadota > Gammaproteobacteria > Burkholderiales > Burkholderiaceae_C > Ramlibacter. The sequence goes on along the minus strand of CALRME020000009.1, from coordinate 15,696 downwards.
ACCGACTGGCGGCTGGCGGTCGCGCTCTTGGCGGCACCGGCCAGGAAGCCCGCCAGCTTGAGCCGCTGCGATTCGCCGCCCGAGAGCGTAGGCACGGGCTGGCCCAGCTTCACGTATTCCAGGCCCACGTCCACGATGGGTTGCAAAACGCGTATCACTTCGCGGTCGTTCGCAAAGAGGGATGCCGCCTCGCTCACCGTCAGGTCCAGCACGTCAGCCACGTTCATCATGCGCGGTTGAAGTGCGCCTATCGGCTGGCGCTCGATCTTCACTTCAAGAATCTCGGGGCGGTAACGCTTGCCGTCGCAGTCGGGGCAGCGCAGGTACACGTCGGAGAGGAACTGCATTTCCACGTGCTCGAAGCCGGAGCCGCCACAGGTCGGGCAGCGGCCGTCGCCGGAGTTGAAGCTGAACTTGCTGCCGGTGTAGCCGCGCTGCTTCGCCAGCGGCGCGGTCGCGAAGATCTCGCGGATCGCGTCCCAGGCGCCGACATAGCTCACGGGGTTGGAGCGCGCCGTCTTGCCGATCGGCGACTGGTCGACGAACACCACGTCGCCCAGGTGGTCGGCGCCCAGCAGGCGGTCGTGCTGGCCCGGCGTCTCCGTGGCCTTGCCGAAGTGGCGCGTCAGCGCGGGCGCCAGGATGTCCTGGATCAGGCTGGATTTGCCCGAGCCGGACACGCCCGTGACGCAAACCATGCGCTGCAGCGGGAACTCCACGGACACGTTCTTGAGGTTGTGCTCGCGCGCGCCTTCGAGGATGAGGCGTGGCGTGGCGTCCGTCACCGCGCGCTTGAAGCCCATGCCGATCTGCTTGCGCGCGCCCAGGTAGTGACCCGTCAGCGTGTCGGCGCGGCGCAGTTCTTCCGTTGTGCCGTCGAACACGATCTGGCCGCCGCGCTCGCCAGGCCCCGGGCCCATGTCGATCATGCGGTCGGCCGCCAGCATCACGGCCGGGTCGTGTTCCACCACCACCAGCGTGTTGCCTGCATCGCGCAGGCGCTTCATCGCCTCGGTGATGCGGTGGATGTCGCGCGGGTGCAGGCCGATGCTGGGCTCGTCCAGCACGAACAGCGTGTTGACCAGCGAAGTGCCCAGCGCGGTGGTCAGGTTGATGCGCTGCACCTCGCCGCCCGACAGCGTGCGGCTCTGCCGGTCCAGCGTGAGGTAGCCGATGCCCACGTCCACCAGGTATTTGAGGCGGGTAGTGATTTCCTCGAACAGCAGCTTCAAAGCCTGGATCTCGCCGTCACCCGCGTGCGCCTGCGCCTCGGGCCGCACGCGGTCAAAGAAGCGGCGCAGCCGGTCGATTGGCATCAGCATCAGGTCGTGCAGGCTCAGGCCCGGCAGCGCTTCCAGCTGCGCACGCGTCCACTTCACCCCGATGGGCATGAAGCGCTTCGAAGGCTCCAGCACCGCGTCCGCGTCTTCCTTGCTGCCGATGCGCCAGAGCAGGCTCTCGGTCTTCAGGCGCGCGCCGCCGCAGGTTTCGCAGGGCGTGTAGCTGCGGTACTTCGACAGCAGCACCCGGATGTGCATCTTGTAGGCCTTGCTCTCCAGGTACTCGAAGAAACGCTTGATGCCGTACCAGCGCTTGCTCCACTGGCCTTCCTTGTAGTCGGGCACACCGTTGATGACGAAACCCTTCTGCTCGGGCGTCAGCTTGTACCAGGGCGTGTCGCGCGGGATGCCGGCCGCCTCGGCGTGGCGCATGAGGTCGTCCTGCGCTTCGGCCCAGGCCGGCGTCTGTATGGTCTTGATCGCGCCGGCACGCAGCGTGAGTTTGTCGTTGGGGATGACCAGGCCGTAGTCCACGCCGATCACGCGGCCGAAACCGCGGCAGACCTCGCAGGCGCCCACGGCCGAGTTGAACGAGAACATCGACGGGATCGGGTCGCTGTAACGCAGGTCGCTCTCGGGGCAGTGCAGGCCGGTGGAGAACTTCCACACCTCGTTTTCAGTTTCGCTGGTGGCGGCGTACACGCTCATGCGCCCCACACCGCGCTTCAATGCCACTTCAATCGCCTCCACGGCGCGGATCTTCTCGGTGGCATGCAGGCGGAAGCGATCAGCCACCACGTCCAGCACCTTGCGCGGGCCGGTGGGCGTGGCCACTTCGCGCTCGGCCTGCACCCGGGTGAAGCCGCTGGCCGACAGCCATTGCTCCACTTCTTCCGGCGTGGTCCCGCCGGGCAGCTCAACAGGGAATGTGATCACCAGGCGCGGGTCCGCAGCCTTGGTGCGCGCGGCCATCTGGGCGTAGATGGTCTCCGGCGTGTCGTGCCGCACCGGCAACGCCGTGTCCTTGTCGAACAGCTGCGCCGCCCGCGCATACATGAGCTTCAAGTGGTCGTTGAGCTCCGTCATGGTGCCCACGGTGGAGCGCGAGGAGCGGACGGGGTTGGTCTGGTCGATGGCGATGGCCGGCGGCACGCCTTCCACCTTGTCCACCGCCGGCTTGTCCATGCGGTCCAGGAACTGGCGCGCATAGGCCGAGAAGGTCTCGACGTAGCGCCGCTGCCCCTCGGCGTAAAGCGTGTCAAAAACCAGGCTGGATTTGCCCGAGCCGCTGACACCGGTGACCACCGTCAACTCGCCGGTGTGCAGGTCAAGATCGAGGTTCTTGAGGTTGTGTTGCCTGGCGCCGCGGATGCGGATCAATCCCTGGGTCATACGGACAGTCATTTCTGGAGTTGGCCGAACATTCTAGGGACCAACTCATGACAGCACCTGTCAGGGGTTATCGGGCCTTTAGCCCGTTACAACTCAGCGCTAAAGGCTTATTTGGCGGCGGATGCGGCCGGTGCAGGCGCGGGCACCGAAGCCGTGGGCATGGCGGGCGACGGGACCGGAACCGAGGCTTGCGGCATCGCAGCCGAGGGCACAGGCACGGAAGCCCCCGCCTTCGCCGGCTCAGGCGCGTGCACGGCGTCGGCGCCGTGCTTTTCACCCGACATGTCGATGCTGTCGCCGCCCTTGAAGATGACGTACATCGCCACTGCCGCGAACACGATAAAACCCAGGATCAGCTTCCACATTGCTTTGTCTCCGTAAATGATTCTCCAAAAAGCCCGCGGCAGGCCGCGGGCTCTTCAGGCAATCATTATTGCAATCAGTCCTTGGCGTAGATGTCCACGTCCTTGGTTTCCTTGATGAACAGCGTGCCGATCACCACCGTCATGCCGGCGATGATGATGGGGTACCACAGGCCGTTGTACATGTTGCCGGTCTGGGCAACGATGGCAAACGCCGTGGTGGGCAGCAGGCCACCGAACCACCCGTTGCCGATGTGGTAGGGCAGGCTCATCGAGGTGTAGCGGATGCGGGTCGGGAACATTTCAACCAGCATGGCGGCGATCGGGCCGTAGACCATGGTCACCAGGATCACCAGGTAGGTCAGGATCAGGATGACCATGAACTTGTTCATCTTGGCGGGGTCGGCTTTGGTCGGATAGCCGGCGGTCTTCAGGGCATCGGCCACGAGCTTCTTGAATTCGCCGTCCTTCTTCTTGACGTCATCGGCCGAAAGTCCCTTGCTGCTGTAGCTGGGGATGACGGCCTCGCCGATCTTGATGGTCGCCGGCGTGCCTGCCGCTGCCGGCAGGTTTTCGTAGCTCACCGAAGCGCCGGCCAGCACCTGCTTGGCGATGTCGCACGAACTGGTGAACTTGACGGTACCGGTCGGGTTGAACTGGAACGAGCATTCGTTCGCGTCGGCCATCACCACCACCTTGTTCTTGGCTTGCGCCGCGGCCAGGTCGGGGTTGGCGGCTTCGGTCAGCGCCTTGAACACCGGGAAGTAGGTCAGGCAGGCCAGCAGGCAGCCGGCCAGGATGATGGGCTTGCGGCCGATCTTGTCCGACAGCGAGCCGAAGATGATGAAGAACGGCGTGCCGATCAGCAGCGATGCGGCAATCATGATGTTGGCTGTGGCGTTGTCCACCTTCAGGGCCTGCGTCATGAAGAACAGGGCGTAGAACTGGCCCGAGTACCAGACCACGGCCTGGCCGGCGGTCAGGCCGATCAGCGCCAGGATCACGATCTTGAGGTTCTTCCACTGGCCGAATGATTCGGTCAGCGGCGCCTTGGAGGTCTTGCCCTCGGCCTTCATCTTCTGGAACGCCGGCGATTCATTCATCGACAGGCGGATCCAGACCGAGATGGCCAGCAGCAGGATGGACACCAGGAACGGGATGCGCCAGCCCCAGTCGGCAAACGCGGCTTCGCCCAGCGAAGTGCGCACGCCCAGGATCACCAGCAGCGACAGGAACAGGCCCAGGGTCGCCGTGGTCTGGATCCACGAGGTGTAGGCGCCGCGCTTGCCCTGGGGCGAATGCTCGGCCACATAGGTTGCGGCACCGCCGTACTCACCGCCCAGGGCCAGGCCCTGCAGCAGGCGCAGCGCGATCAGGATGACCGGCGCGGCGACGCCGATGGCGGCGTAGGTTGGCAGGATGCCCACGATGAAGGTGGACAGGCCCATGATCAGGATGGTGACCAGGAAGGTGTACTTGCGGCCGATCATGTCGCCCAGGCGGCCGAAGAAGATGGCGCCGAAGGGACGGACGATGAAGCCCGCGGCAAAGGCCAGCAGCGCGAAGATGAAGGCCGAGCCTGCATCAAGGCCGGAGAAGAACTGCTTGGCGATGATGGGTGCGAGCGAACCGTAAAGGTAGAAGTCGTACCACTCGAAAACGGTGCCGAGTGACGAGGCGAAGATGACCTTCTTTTCCTCTGGCGTCATCGGCCGTGCGACGGCTGCAGTTGACATGTTGTTGTCTCCATTTAATGTCGGGGCGCCCGACATGGGCGCTTGGCCGCAATTCTTGGAGATGGCTCTGACCCTGCTCTGACGCGAAACCAACAGGGCCTTGCGCGAAACTGAACGCGCTCTGACGGTTTAGGGTGAAACCCGCAAGCCGCGTTTCACGATGCGAACAAGCCGCCCCGCGCTCCCGGGTTAACCCGACTGAAACTCGAGCAGCCGCGAGTCCAGCGAACCGCCGCGCTCTTCAGCTTGCGGACTGTTCGTTAAAAGCGAACAAACGGTCAGTCATTGACCTATTTTTTCCTGCCTGTCTATTCCTTAGTGTCCACCCTGTTCAACCCTGAAAGGACACTTTATGAACATCGTTGTCGAAACCCCTGCACAACAAGCCCGCAGCCTCAGGCCCGCCAGCCTGGATCGCGTCCGCTTTGCGCTGCGCCGGCTGGGCGGAGCCGTCAGCAAGGCGCGTCTGACATTCACCGATGCCAACGGCCCGCGCGGCGGCACCGACAAGCATTGCCAGTTGCAGCTTCACCTGGCGCCGCGCGGCATCGTGCTGGTCAATGCCCGCGCCGACAACTGGCGCCAGGCGCTCGACCAGGCGATCCAGCGCGCCGTCCAGCTCGCGGTCCGGCGCCTGAAGATGCAAACACGCCCGCGCCGCGTCTCCGGCAAGCGCATTGAACTGACAGGCGCCCAGTGAGCCCTATGGAAACCATCGGGACCTGGTGGATGTGGGCGGGCTTTGCCGGCTTTGTGCTGGTGGCCCTGTGCGTGGACCTGCTGGTGATGGAAAAGCAGGGCGCGCACAAGGTCGGCCTGAAGGAGGCCGCCAGCTGGAGTGCGATCTGGTTCTCGCTGGCCTTCGTGTTCGTGGCGATCCTGTGGTGGTACCTGGACGGTGTCCAGGGCCGTGAAGTTGCCAACACGGTGTCCATGCAATTCATCACCGGCTACCTTGTGGAGAAGAGCCTGTCGGTCGACAACATTTTTGTCTTCCTGATGATCTTCAGCTACTTCGCGGTGCCACCTGCCTACCAGAAGCGCGTGCTGATCATCGGCATCATCGGTACGATCGTGCTGAGGGCGGCACTGATACTGGCTGGCGCATGGCTGCTGGCAAGCTTCCACTGGCTCCTCTATGTGTTTGGCGCCTTCCTCGTGCTCACCGGCATCAAGATGTGGCTGGCTGCCGGCCAGAAACCGGACATAGGAAACAACCCCGTGCTCAAGCTGCTGCGAAGCCGCGTGAAGCTGACCCCCACGTTCGACGGCGAGAAAATCTTCACGATGATCAACGGCGCCAGGCACTACACACCGCTGTTCGTGGTGCTGGTGCTCATCGGCGCGACCGACATCATCTTTGCGATGGACAGTATTCCCGCCATCTTTGCCATCACAAGCGACCCGTTCGTCGTGATGACCGCCAACGTCTTTGCGATTCTCGGCCTGCGCGCCCTGTACTTCCTTCTGGCGGACCTGGCCGACCGCTTCCATCTGCTGGCCTATGGCCTGGCGCTGGTGCTGGTATTCATCGGCAGCAAGATGATGTTGATCGACCTGATCAAGATACCGGTAGGCTACGCGCTCCTGGTCACGGCCAGCCTGATTGCGGCGTCGATCGTGGCGTCACTGTGGCGCGCCCCCGCAGCTCACCCCCGCGCATGAGCGCGCCGGTGTTCAGCGCGCAAGGCCGCGTTGCGCGCCCGCCGGAAGGCTTGTCACCGAGGACCAGGCGCCGGAATCGAACCAGGCATCGCCCTCAAGACAGGCCCGCAGCATCGGCAGCGCATCCAGGCCCCAGAACAGCTTGCCGTCCACCGCCATGGTGGGCACGCCGAACAGGCCGAGCGCTATCGCCTCGTCGGTGTTGGCCTTGAGCAGGGCCTTGGCTTCGTCGCTGGTGGGTGCGAGCTGCGGGTTCAGCGAAAGCGCCAGCGCTTCGAGCCTTTGCGCATCGGCGGCATCGGCGCCGCCGCGCCAGACGTGGCGGAAGATGGTTTCGCACACATAGCGGTTGGGGCGGCCATCGGTGCTGCACGCAACGGCCAGGCGCAGCAGGCCCAGCGGGTTGAACGGGTGCGCGGCCGGCATCTGCAACTCGACGCCGTTGCTGTGGGCCAGCCACAGCACCTGGCGGTAGGTCCAGTCGCGCTTGGGCGCGATCTCGGCCGGGCCCAGCTGGCCGTGGTGCTTGAGCATGCCGGCGAACAGCACGGGGCGGTAGTCGACGCTGTAGCTCAGGCCTTCGAGCGCCTGCGGCAGCTTTTCAAACGCCAGGTAAGCGTAGGGCGAAATGAAATCGAGGTAGAAGGTGATCTGCTTCACGGTGTCGTCCTTTCCTGGATGCGCGCCCAGATGCCCAGCTTGCTGGCGTCGTCCATCCGGCTCCAGCCGGCGATTTCTTCCAGCGTGCGAAAGCAGCCCTGGCACAGCTCGCCCGACGCATCCATGCGGCAGACCGAAATGCAGGGCGAGACCACACTGCCCGCCGTGCCCGCGGCCTCAAGCACCGCCTGCGAACGGTCGAACAGCATCTGCGCCGGCGTGCGTTGGACTATCGTCACGAAGCAGGCGCCTGCACAACATCGGCCACCGGCGCGCCCGTCAGGCGCTCCAGGTCCTGCGGCCGCAGCTTGAACACGCCATGCGGGTGGCCGGCGGCGGCCCAGATCTCGCCGAAGCGGAACAGCTCGCGGTCGATCAGCGTCACCGGCGGTTGAGTGTGCGCGATGGGCGAGACGCCACCAATCGAATAGCCGGTGCGCGCCTTGACGAACTCGGCGTCGGCGCGGCCGGTCTTGCCCACAATCGCATCGACCTTCTTCTCGTCCACCCGCCGGTCGCCCGAGGTGATGACCAGCACTGCCGCATCGTCGGACTTGCGGCGGAAGATGATGCTCTTGGCGATCTGGCCCACGGCAATGCCCAGCGCGTCTGCCGCCTGCTGCGCCGTGCGTGCGGCATCGTCGAGCATCACCGGCGAATGCGGGTGGCCGCTGTCCTGCAACACTTTGGCGACACGCTGCACGCCTTCGGGCAATGAGTAAAGCTCAGCACCGCACATCAGCCCGCCCGCTTGTTCAGGATGGCCGTGGCCGCACGCGAGTTGGGCTTGCGCTGCAGGAAGTCGCTGATGTACTTGCCGGCGTCGATCAGCTTGTCCAGGTCGATGCCGGTCTCGATGCCCATGCCGTGCAGCATGTAGACCACGTCCTCCGTGGCCACATTGCCCGTCGCGCCCTTGGCATACGGGCAGCCGCCCAGGCCGGCCGAGGACGACTGGAAGTTCCACACTCCGAGTTCGAGCGCCGCCAGCGTGTTGGAAAGGGCCTGGCCATAGGTGTCGTGGAAGTGGCCCGAGATGTCGTCGATGCCGAAGTGCGCCAGCGTGGCTTCCATCGCCGCCTGCACCTTGCGCGGGGTACCCACGCCGATGGTGTCGGCCACGTCCACGCGCTGGACGCCGATGCCGCGCATCAGGCCGGCCAGCCGTCCGACGGCCTCGGGCGCGATCTCGCCTTCGTAAGGGCAGCCCACGGTGCAGCTCATGGCGCCGCGCACATAGATGCCCTTTTCGCGCGCCGCCGCCACCACCGGCGCGAAGCGCTCGATGCTCTCGGCGATCGAGCAGTTGATGTTGCGCTGGCTGAAGGCCTCGCTGGCCGCGCCGAACACCACGATCTCGTCGGGCTTTGAATCGACGGCCGCCTCGAAACCCTTCATGTTGGGCGTGAGCACGGAATAGCGCACACCGCTCTTGCGGTCGATGCCGGCCATGACCTGCGCGGCATCGGCCATCTGCGGCACCCACTTGGGCGAGACGAAGCTGGTCACCTCGATCTCCTTGAGGCCCGCATCCTGCAGGCGGTGCACCAGGTCGATCTTGACCTCGGCGGGCACGGGCTCTTTCTCGTTCTGCAGGCCGTCACGCGGGCCCACGTCCACAAGCTTGACTCTGGATGGAAGTTTCATGATGGGTCTCAGTATCCCCGGTTGGTGTCAACCACACCGGCAATGGGTTCTCCACGCCCGAAGGCGACCATCTTGGCCGAAATCTGCGCGATCGTTTCCTCGCGCAGCGTGCGTGCCGAGGTGTGCGGCGTGACGGTGATCTTCGGGTGCTTCCAGAACGCATGCTCCGCCGGCAGCGGCTCGGTTCGGAACACGTCCAGCGCAGCACCGGCCAGGTGGCCGTTGTCCAGCAGCGCCAGCAGGTCGTCTTCGACCAGGTGGCCGCCGCGCGCCACGTTGATGAGGTAGCCGCCAGGCTGCAGCTTGGCCAGGTTGTGGCGGTTGAGGATGCCCTCGGTCCGCGGCGTCAGCGGCAGCAGGCAGACCAGCACCCGCGTGCGCGCCAGGAAGGCATCGAACTGCGCCTCGCCCGAAAAGCATTCCACGCCGGCAATTGCCTTGGGGGTGCGGCTCCAGCCCAGCACCGGAAAGTCGAACTGCTTCACGGCGTTGGCGACACGCTCGCCCAGCACACCCAGGCCCAGGATGCCGACCGGGAACTCCGCTCGCACCTGCGGCTTGCGGTACGACCACTTTCCACTCGCAATATCGGCCTCGTAGCCGTCCAGCTCGCGGAAGTGGCGGATCAGCGCGTGGCAGACAAACTCGGCCATCTGCACCGACATGCCCGCGTCATCGAGCCGCACCAGCGTGGCGCCGGCCGGCAGCTTCAGCTTCATCAGCGCATCGACGCCCGCGCCGATGTTGAAGATGCCCTTGAGAGCGGGCTGCTCGTCGATGAACTGCTGGGGCGGCGCCCAGACCACGGCGTAGTCAGCCTGCCGTGCGCCCGGCGCCCATTCTTCAATTTCGGTGCCGGGCGGCAGCGCGGCGCGAAAACCTTCCAGCCAGGGCGCGGCCTTGACGGTGGTACAGCAAAAAGAAATTCTCATGCCGCCAGTTTTAACAGTTCCGCGCCCTCCGCGACCTGGTCACCTGGCGCGAACAGCAGCTCGGACACTGTGCCGTCGGCCGGCGCCGCGATGGTGTGCTCCATCTTCATGGCCTCCATCACCGCCAGCGCCTGGCCCTTGCTGACCTTGTCGCCGGCCTTCACCGCAAACGACACCACCTTGCCCGGCATGGGCGCCGTCAGGCGGCCGCCTTCGGTGTGGCTTTCGCCGGCATGCGCCAGCGGGTCGATGGCCAGGATCTGTGTCGCGCCGCGCGGCGTGAACACGTGGTCGGTCTCGCCGCTGGCGTAGACCTGGGCCGTCAGGCGCTGCCCCGCGAACTGGACGTCAATGCCCTGCGCCACCCGTGCGAACGACAGGACACCCGAAGTCTCGCCCACGGACAGTTGCAAGGCGCCATCGTGCAGGTAGGTCAGGGTGGCGGAAGCGGGTTCGCCGTGAAATTCGAACTGGAAACGCCGCGTGGTCACGCCGTGCGAGCGCCAGCCGTCGCGGCGGCTGAACGGGTCTGCGCCTTCCTGGGCCTTCTCACCGAGCAATGCCTGCGCCACAGCAGCCGCAGCAGCCATCGGCAAGCCCACCGGCTCCTGCTTGAACAGCACGGCCTGCTCGCGCGGGATCAGCGCCGTGTCCAGGTTGGCCTGCGAGAACGAAGGGCTGCGCACGACGTAGCGCAGGAACTGCACGTTGGTGGCCAGGCCGACGATGTGGGTCTGGGCCAGCGCCTCGTCCAGCCGCGCCAGCGCCTGCTCGCGCGTATCGCCGTGCACGATCAGCTTGGCGATCATGGAGTCGTAGAACGGCGAGATGGCATCGCCTTCGCGCACGCCATCATCAACGCGTACATCGCTTCTTTCGAAGGAAGTGCAAGCCGGCTTGCGGTACACATTCAGTGTGCCGGTGGCCGGCAGGAAGTTGTTGTCCGGGTTCTCGGCGCAGATGCGCGCCTCGATGGCGTGGCCGTGGATGCGCAGCTGGTCTTGCTTCAAAGGCAGTGCTTCGCCCGAGGCCACGCGCAGCTGCCACTCCACCAGGTCCAGCCCGGTGATGGCTTCGGTGACGGGGTGTTCCACCTGCAGCCTGGTGTTCATCTCCATGAAGAAAAAGTTCATTGCGCCGCCGTCGCGCTGCTCGACGATGAATTCGACAGTGCCTGCGCCCACGTAGTTCACGGCGCGTGCCGCGGCAACGGCTGCTTCGCCCATCTGCTTGCGCATGGCTTCGGTCATGCCAGGGGCCGGCGCTTCTTCCAGCACCTTCTGGTGGCGCCGCTGCACCGAGCAGTCGCGCTCGAACAGGTACACGCAATTGCCTTGCGTGTCGCCAAACACCTGGATCTCGATGTGGCGAGGGCGCTGCACGTATTTTTCAATCAGCACCGCGTCGTCGCCGAAGCTGTTGATGGCTTCGCGCTTGCACGAAGCCAGCGCGGCATCGAATTCCTCGGACTTGTCGACTGCGCGCATGCCCTTGCCGCCGCCGCCCGCGCTGGCCTTGATCAGCACCGGGTAGCCGATGCGATCGGCTTCCTTCTTCAGCAGCGCGGGTTCCTGCGCGGCGGCGTGGTAGCCGGGCACCAGCGGCACACCGGCCTTTTCCATCAGTTGTTTGGACTCGGCCTTCAAGCCCATGGCCTGGATGGCCGAGGGCGGCGGGCCGATGAAGACCAGGCCCGCGTCGGCACAGGCTTGCGCGAATTCCTCGTTCTCCGACAGGAAACCGTAGCCCGGGTGGATGGCCTGCGCGCCCGTGGCCCTGGCCGCCTCGATGATGCGTTCCCAGCGCAGGTAGCTTTCCTTCGGCGAGCTGCCGCCTATGTGCACCGCCTCATCGCAGGCGCTCACGTGCTTGGCGCCGGCATCCGCGTCCGAGTAAACCGCGACGGTCTTGACGGCCATGCGCCGTGCGGTGGCCGCGACGCGGCAGGCGATTTCGCCCCGGTTGGCGATGAGGATTTTGGTGAACATCTTTAACTTCCTTGCGGCGCGGGCGCGCCCCTGAACAACTGGCCGAGCTTGCGGACCACGACAACGAGAAACTTGTAGAGAACTACCATCAGCAACACGGCGACGGCCAGCGTCAGCGCGAGCGCGATGGCAAAAATCACAGGGTGCGCGGCGGAAAGCCACAGCATGAAGAGGACAAAGCCGTCTTCCAGCAGCGAGACGCCGATGTTGGAGAACGGCTCGGGCGATGTGTTCACCGCCGCGCGCGTGGTCAGCTTGGCGGCGTGGCTGGTCGCGGCCAGGCTACCGCCCAGGATGGCGGCGACCCAGGCTACCGCCGGCCCGTCAGCACCCAGCGCACCAGCGGCCAGCGCCGCGCCCGCCGGAATGCGGATCACCGTATGCACCAGGTCCCAGAGCGAATCGACCAGCGGAATCTTGTCGGCGAAGAATTCAATGAAGCACATGAAGCCGCTGGCGGCCATCACGCCCGGGTGCTGCAGCACCTGCAGCCCGGGTGGCAGCGGCAGCCAGCCCAGGTAGCCTGCTGCGCCCACCACGAACACAGCTGCGTATAACCGCAGCCCGCTTGCCCAGCCGAGCGCCGCCGCCAGGGCCAGCAGCTGCGGTGCGTCGAGCAGGTGGGCGAATGCGTCCATCACGGCTTGGCGGGCTCTTTGACGCTCTGGTCCGGCTTGTCCCGCCAGACAAGGCTGTTGTCCAGCGCATACAGCGCGCAGCCGGCGCCCCACTTCTCCGTGCAGGAGCGAAGGGCCTGATCGCCAGCGTCGCGCCGCCCCGACACTGCATGCCAGTGGCCTCCCGGATGGATAACGAATGCACGCGGCAGCGGCCGCTCGAGCCAGCGCTCATAGGCCGCGCGGGCTTCTGATGTCTTCAGATAAGGGACGCTGGCCGCATCGCGCAAGTCGGCGGACGCTGGCTGTCCGGAGGACAACGCAGCCGGAACAACCAGCATTGCCGCGATGCTGCCGGCCGCCGGCGCCTTGATGCCCGCCAGATAGGCCGCGAACCCGCCGGTCTTCAAGGCGGCGACACCGCGCTCGATCGACTGGCGGCGCTCTTCGCTGACTTCCGACACCGTGGACAACAGGCCGGGCTGGATACTGTTGTGATAAACGCCGGCCACGGGCCGGGCATCCTGCATCACCTTGAGTTTCAGCAACACAGGGAGATAGGCCTCGGGATCGAACCCGGCCACTGACAAGGCGGCCAGCGCCGCCGCATCCGCCTGCTGCGCGTCCCCAGCGGAGAAATAGTTGCGGCGGGCCGAGGTGAATACATGGCCTGCGCTGCGCTCCCAAAGGATGGCGAAGGCGGCATGTTGCGCCAACAGCGCCGCACGTTGCGATTCACCCTCGAAAGCCTCCAGCCCATCGGAAAACAAGCCGGTCCAGTTTCCGTTGTGCTCATCGACGCTTCGCATGCCGCGCCGCGTGGTCACCACCGGGACCGGCGCACAACGGCTCACCCCGCCCGCCACCATCCCTCTGGGCATGGTCTGGACGCTGCACAGAGGAGCGAAAGCCCGGTCAAGTCGCACTGAGATGGCTTGCAGCTCCTGACCCGCCGGCGAAGTGGCGAAGGATCGCGCTTCGGCCAATGACTCAGCTGACAGCGGCTGCGCGTTCACGGTGGCGGCCATCAGCAACAGGCCAGTGGCGATCGCAACAAGCATCCTCATGATGGCAGCCATCCCGGCTTGCGCTTCTGCAGGAAAGACTGGATGCCTTCGCGACCTTCGTCGCTGGTCCGGATGTCGGCGATGCCTTGCACCGTCATTCCGATGAGCTCAGGCGTGACCTCGTTACCAGCGACGTCCTGCACCAATTGCTTGCAGGCCTTCATGGCCGCGGGGCCGGCGTTGACCAGGGCTTTCGCGATCTCGGCCACCTTGGCATCCAGCGCATCTGCGGCAACCACCTCATGCACAAAGCCGATGCGCAGCGCCTCAACCGCGTCGAAGCGCTCCGCCGTCAGGAAGTAGCGGTGCGCGGCCCGCGCGCCCATGGCGCGGATCACATACGGGCTGATGGTGGCGGGGATCAGGCCCAGCTTCACTTCACTCAAGCAGTAGCCTGCCGTGTCCACCGAGATGGCGATGTCGCAGGCCGCCACCAGCCCCGTACCGCCCGCATACACGTCGCCCTGCACTCGCGCGATGGTCGGCTTGGGGCAGGCGTAGATCACACGCAGCATTTCAGCGAGAGCCCCAGCATCGGCGAGGTTTTCCTCGCGCGTGTAGCCGGCCATGCGCTTCATCCAGTTCAGGTCCGCGCCGGCGCAGAACGCTGTGCCGGCGGCGGCCAGCACGATGCAGCGCACGTCGTCGCGGCCACCCAGCTCGCGGAACACGCCCGTCAGCTCGGTGATGACTTCGTCGTTGAAGGCGTTGCGCACTTCCGGGCGGTTGAGCGTCACCGTCGCTACGGCATCCGCCACCTCGATCTTCAGCATGGCTTCAGTTCCCCTTCCAGACGACGCTGTCGTCCACCGAGTAGAGCTGGCATTCGCCCTTGCCGTTGCGGTTGCAGTTGTCCAGCGCGCGCTTGAGCGGATCGTCGCCGCTTTCGGCCCAGCCCCAGGCCCCGTTGGGTGCGATGGCAAAGGCGCGCGGCACGAGCTTGGTGAGGTAGTTCTTGTAGCCGGCGCGGGCCGCATCGCGCACGAAGGGCAGCTTGCTTTCGTCGTCCAGCGGTGCAAACCCGGTCGCCGGCGGAGTGGCCATCGCCTGCAAGGTTGCAGCGCCAAACTTTGCAAATGCGGCCTGCGGCTCACTGGTCAGGCCCACCGACGCAAGGTACTTCGTCACCTCCGGCTGCCAGATGCGCATGCCGTCGCGAGCGCCGAACATGCCGTGCGCGTCGCCGCCAAACTTGCCGAAGGCCACCATGCGCGCCTTGCCGCCGGCGGCGTTGTACTTTTCCAGCATGGGCTGCGAAGTGCCGTAGTCGAAGAAGCTGTCGTTTTCGCCGTAGAACCAGAGCGACGGCAGTTTTGTCTCCTTCGCGTAGGCGGCGGCGCCGCCCGCCAGCGCTTCCTTCCAGTTGGGGCAGGTGTCCTGCCGCAGCCCGCCGGCGAAATTGACCAGGCCCTTCACGCCCGGGTAGTTCTGCGCGCCGAAGGCCAGGGTGGTCCAGCCGCCATGCGACTGGCCGACGATGAGGATGCGTTCCCTGTCCACCCAGGGCTGGGCCACCAGGTAATCCAGAACGGCCTTGACGTCCTCTGCCTGCACCCGGCCGTTGCTTTCCACGTTGCAGCCCCCGCCGATGTAACTGCCCGAGGACTTTGAAAAGCCCTGGCGCATCGGCACCGCGACCGCGTAGCCGCGCTGCAGGAAATAGCGTGCTGCGATGGCCGGCCGGTAACGGCCCTGGAAGCGCGAGTCCCCTGGGGCCTTGCCGTGGTTGATGATGACCAGCGGGAAGGGCCCGTCGCCGTCAGGCTTGTACAGCGTGGTCTCCAGGTCCACCGCAAACAGGCCAGACTTCTTGGTGACCATCTGGACGGTCTCGTTGAGAGATGCGTCCACTTCGGGGGTCTGGGCCTGGGCGGGGGCGGCGCCCAGCAGGTACACGAGTGCAAGCGACAAGACAGTGCACAGGGAAGAAGGCTTGAATGTCATGTCCTGTCTCTCTTACCTTGCCAGCTGGTCCGCGCGGCCCACGCGCTGGGCCAGGTCTTCGCGCCACACCACCTGGTTGTCCACCGCGTACAGCCAGCACTTGCGGCCCTCGCGGGCGCAGGTGTCGAGCAGCGTGGCCATGGCGTCGGGTGAGTTGAACCAGAAGCGCCAGCCGCCGCTTTCGTATACGACGAAGGCCTTGGGCGTGGGCAGGGTGAGGTAGTGGGCGTAGCGGGCCTTGCCTTCGGCGCTGAGCGGCACGGCGTCTGCATTCGATGCATCCGCAAAGCCCGACGCGGCCGGGACGGCGCGCGCATGCGCTTTCCTGCTGGCAGCAACTGCGGCCGGCGGGGCATAGGCCACAGGTTGCACCACGGGCGCGGGCGCGGCCATGGGCATGGCGGCA
>CALRME020000008.1:0-17587 GCA_943369045.1 Sphingobacterium thalpophilum | reverse complement strand
TGCTGCTGCTGGACGAGCCCACCAACCACCTGGACCTGGTCACGCGTGAGGCGCTGGCCGTGGCGCTCAACGAGTTCGAAGGCACGCTGATGCTGGTCAGCCACGACCGCGCACTGTTGCGCTCGGTCTGCGACGAGTTCTGGCTGGTCGGCCGCGGTGGCATCGCGCCGTTTGACGGCGACCTGGACGACTACCAGAAGTACTTGCTGGACGAGGCCAAGCGCCAGCGCGAAGCGGCCCGGGAAGCAGCTCGCGAGGAAGCGGCGCTGCCCGTGGTCAAGGAAAACCTGCAAAGCGCCCGTGCGCCCGCCCCTGCTGTCACCGGCAAGGCCGCCAGCAGCCGCGACCAGCGGCGCCTGGATGCCGCCGGCCGCCAGCAGCTGGCCGACCTGGCCAAGCCCATCAAGCGCGAGCTGGAACGCGCGGAACGTGCGCTGGAAGCCTTCAACCGCGAGAAGGCGGATATCGAGGCAAAGCTGGCATCCCCACTGCCTGCGGCGGATCTGGTGGAAGCCGGCAAACGCCTCAAAGCCGTCAACGACGGCATTGGTTCGACCGAAGAGCGCTGGCTGGAACTGACCGGCCAGCTCGAAGCCCTGGCTACCGCTTGAGAACCAGGCCCTGCCCTGTCGGCAGGGGGAAGACGCGGTAACGGCGCTTGTCGAACCAGGCGTCTTCCGCGACTTTCTGGATGCGGTAGATGCCGGCCCATTCGTAGTCGTCCAGGATGATCACGCCGCCGGGCACCACACGATCGAACAGGATCTCGAGCGCGGCTATCTCGCCTTCCGCGCTGTTGAGGTCGATGTGCAGGTAGGCGATGCGCGCCGGGCATTCGGTGGCAAATGATTCAGGGATCAGGCCCTTGACCAGGGTCACCTGCTCATAGCCTTCAAAACGTGCCTGGACCTGCTCATACAGCCCTTCCTTCTGGCCTTCGAAGCGGTGGCCCTCCACCGGGTGGTAGTCGTAGGTGTCATAGCCGAAGAACCGCTTGGGAAAGGCCTTGCCGCCCAGGTAGTCGATCACCGTCTTGATGCCGGTGCCCCGATAGACGCCGCACTCCACAAAATCCCCCTCCAGCTGCACGCAGTGGTACCCGGCGCAAGCCAGGATGTAGCGGCGCCACAGGATGGCGCGGTCGGAGTCTCCCTGGATGTTGGATTCGAATGCTTCGCGGAAGGCGCCATCGCCCAGCGCCGAGTTGTTCCGGCCCCAGGTCACAAGGTTGTCGGAGGCATACACGCCCCCGTGCACCTGCTCTATCAGCTGCCCGAGCACCTCATAGAACCTGGGTTCATCCTTCAAGGCCCAGTTCGACGGCCCGAGGTAGTCAGGCGGCTCCGCCGGGACGGGCAGCGTGCGCTTGGGCAGGACGGCAGGCGCGACTTTTTCCGCAAGGTATCTGGACAACAGGTTTCTCAGGGCCATGTGCACACCACCGCAGTTGATCTTGCGCTATTGTGGCAGCGAGTCCACGCCCAAAGAATCATGGCCACCACCCTTCAACTCGCCGCCGGCGACCCCGCCCTGCTGGGCGCCATCCAGCGCAGCCGCAAACTGCTCAATCGCCGCGCCCTGGTGGCTGCGGCCGCGAGCGCCGTTCCCGTGCCGGGCCTCGACTGGCTGGTTGATGCCGCCCTGCTGTCGCGGCTCATCCCCGCGATCAATGCCGAATTCGGGCTGACGCCGGCGCAGCTGGACCAGCTCACGCCGCACAAGCGGGACCAGGTGCAGAAAGCCGTGGCGCTGGTGGGTTCGGTCCTGGTGGGCAAGCTGATCACGCGCGACCTGGTGATCAAGGCCGCCCAGACCGTGGGCATGCGCATGACGACCAAACAGGCGGCCAAATACGTACCGCTGGCGGGCACGGCTGTGGCGGCCATCATGGGCTACACGGCCGTGCGCTACCTCGGCGAAGACCACATCAGGGATTGCGTGCGGGTGGCGCAAGCCGCGCAACTGGCGCTGCCTTCGCCGGAAAAGCTCAGGAAACGCTAGGGCCGCGACGCAGCTTGCCGGCCGCCAGCTGGGCCGTGTACTGAAGGTGCTTCATGTCGCGCTCGGTGGTCTTGTCGTTCTTGCCGAAACTGAAACAGCACAGGGTGCCGTAGACGGTGCCGTCTTTGAGCACGATCGGGGTGCTCAGGTGCGTGCCGATGGGAAACGGCGGCTGCGGCAGGCGGGCAAATTCAGGCGATGCGGCGGTGTCTGGCAGGTAGCCCGGCAGGCGACCGTCCACCACGCGCTGGCACCAGCTTTCTTCCAGCGGGCCGGCTCCACCCACGGTGATGGTCGGGGGATGTCTGGGTGCCTCGACGTGGCGGAACACACGCTGGCCGTCGGTGAATTCGGAGACAAAAACCACATCCATGTTCATGCGCTCACGCAGCAGCTTGAGCACCTCGGAAACGCTGCCGTCGATCAGGTCGTCGCTGTCGTCGGCGGTGGCGACCAGTAACTCCGACACCGTCACCATCAGGTCGTCTTCTTCGTAGCCAATGTCGGCAAGTGGATTGATCATCTGGGGCTTCGGCAAAATCAGGGGACAGTTTTAGCAAAACTGCAGGCAGCTTGCAGTGCAAAAACACACGTTCAGGCGCGTTGCGGCGCGGATTTACGTTTGGTCACGCCAATGAAAAAAGGGCCTGATCAGGTGATCAGGCCCTTCGGGTCTGGTAGGACGTGCCGGATTCGAACCGGCGACCAACGGATTAAAAGTCCGGTAAAATTACCCTCGATGATGCGCTTTCCCCTCTGTACTTGACGATTACAGAGGAAGAATGAAGGATACTGAAGTGCCTTAAAGAGTCATTCAATGCCTACACGGTGCCTACACGGGGGAATCCTTGCCAAAACTCACTCGCACCCTTACGGAAACCTTAGCTCGCACTCTCCCCAAGCCGGCAAGCGGGTATGAAATTCATTGGTGCGGTGGCAGTGCGGGTTTCGGCGTCCGCATCACCAATAACGACGTTCGCTCGTGGGTATTCGAGCGGCGCCTAGGTGGCAAGACCGTGCGCTTCACGCTCGGCAAAGCGACCGGCGCAGGAGCACATTCCTTGAAGGCAGCGCACGAGCTCGCCGCGAAACGAGCGGTGGAGGTGGCGCAGGGCATCAATCACATTGAATCTCAGCGCATGGATCGCGCTGCAACAAAAGTCGCAGCGCAGGAAGCTGCACTTACCCTGGCCGCCGCACTTCGCCAGTATGTGAAGGAAAAGCGGCGAGGCAAGGACGGATTGCCACTCAAGCAGAGGACACAGGCTGACTACCTGGCAATGATCGAAGGCCCAACGGCCGACAAGCGCGGACGTATTCGCAAGGCTGGCGAGCTTTTCGAGTTGGCTGACAGGTCATTGACGAAAATCACGGGTGACGACATGCGCGGGGTCTACGCTGCCACCCTTCAACGCGGCCAGCGCCGCGCCGTGTACGCGATGCAAGTGCTGCGTGCGACCATGAATTGGCACGGCGTAAAGGTGCCAGATAGCCCATTAGGGAAAGACGTAGCAGGCAAGGATCGCATCGTTCTGCCCAAGACGGCAGGAAACCCCCGGCCAATCCCTCGCGAGTATTTGGGCGCCTGGTGGCGAGCGGCTTTGAATGCCGGCAGTGATGAAGTGGGCGGGACGAAGGAAACGGCCGACTACTTGCGGTTCTTGCTTTTGACAGGCGCACGCAGCGCTGAATCAAAGGGGGACGAATTCGGCAACGAAGGAATCCGAGTGCGCGACCTTGACGAGACAGCCGGTACGATCGCCCTTCCCGATACAAAGAACCGAACCGAGCACACGCTTTTTCTGTCGCGGCAGGCGCTCAAAATCGCCCAGACCTATGCCAAAGGCAAGAAACCTGACGCACTGATCTTCGATCTCCAGTACCCACGGCGGACGCTTGACGCAATCAATAGCGCTACAGGCGTGCATTCAACGCCTCACCGGCTGCGACACACTTTCGCCAGCATCGCGGCCGATCTGGTCCCGGCCTACACGCTGCAGCGCATGACAAACCACACATCCGCCGATGTCACAGGCGCGCACTACGTTGGTGTCGGCGATGCGCAGCTAAGGGCCGGCTGGCAGGCGGTCGCGGACTTTATCCTGCGCGCTGCGAAACGAAAGTAGCGCGCCGACTGCTGAAGTAGCCCCTGTATTCCCCTGCTCACCCCACCGGTGGTGCAATTCCCCCGCAGGCGTTATCGACGCTAAAAAAAGATGATCGGCCTTACCAACTCTTGGTAACGGTCAATCATGCAAAACACACCTTCTAGCACCCAACTTTTTGACGAGCGCCAAACAGCCCAAGCGCTCGGCGTATCGCGCGACTTTCTAAAGAAAGATCGACGAGGTGCGCGCGTGATCCCCTTCTATCGCATCGGTGCACCTGGCACCCGTGGCGCCATCAGATACGACATGGTGCGAGTTCAGCAGGCCCTGAAGGCAGTGGAAAGCGGCGGGCCGGCCAAGTGAGCCGCCCTCCCTACCCCATCGCGCCTAGCAAGTTGAAAAGCCTAGTCTCCGCGGGTGCATGGCTCTGCGTGCGCGTCACCCAGATGGCAGACGGCCGCGTTATCGGGCAACACCCCCATGGGGAGGTGCACGAGATCGCGCTGGACACGCTGAACGCCGCCGGCTGGATTTCCTGCGCCCTACCTGGTTACGGCCAGGTCTGCCACGTTGACGCGAATCACCGCCTATATGGGCGCCGCGCAGCTTGCCTAGCTTGTGGCCGAATGTCGGCCCCGCTGCCGGCCGCAGTGTTGGCGCGGCTAGAAGGTCGCGATTGCTGATGTTCGCCCAGAACCCAAGCCTCGTAGCCGAGCAAGTCCACCAATATGTGCCCGTCCGGCGCGCGCCGGCATTCACGACCGATCAACCAAACGCCTTCTTCAAGTTTTCGGCGAACAGCTTTTTGCGAATAGCCGCTGATCGCCTCGAAAACGGGAAGCTGCACAAACCGTGCAGGGTTGACCGATATACGCGACTCGCTCACGGGTTGAGTAGCGCGAGCGCTTCAGCGGCCAGCGCTTGGCAGATCGTCAGGTACGCACAAAGCTGCTCGTCTGTCAGTTCATCGGCTGCAGCGCTCCCCGTGATTGCGCAAAGCATTGCGTCCAAACCCTTCAATTTTCCAATGACGTTTTCCATGAAATACCCCTCGTTGTGTTGCCGGGCGAAATTGTCCGGCGGTTGCACTTTGCAACGATTTAGCCGAATGTCGGAAACGCGAAAAACGCTTTCGCAACTTGTCTAAGGGGTCATATTGCAAATCGTTTACTCGCAATTTCGCAACAAATACGCCCTCGAATGCGCACAGCACACGACATCGTGGGAGGCGCTCTGTGCGTCGATCGAATCGCCTGTCGAATATGGTGAGAAAAGTCAACTGCGCTTAATCAAGCTGGCCGAGTTTGGCACCTGCAAAACCGAGGAGCACTGTTTGCGACATGACGCAAACATGCTGTCGATTTCTGGTGTTGAGGGCGACTACGACGCAGGCCAGGTGAGCATTGAAGAGGCCGCGATTCGCCTGCAGGGCGCCGGCATAGAGGCGGTGCTGTACACGACGGCGCGCCACACACCAGAGGCGCCGCGCTGGCGCGTGTTGGCGCCACTTGCCGCGCGTCATCCGCCGTCAGACCGCCGAGCGCTGGCCGGCGTTTTGAACACCGTTCTAGGTGGCATCCTGGCCGTTGAAAGCTTCACCGACAGCCTAGCCTATTACGTCGGCAAGGTGACGGGCGCGCATTACGACTGGCGCAGGGTCAAAGGCCGATGCTTGGACGACGGGGCACATCTGTTTTTTGAACCCTGCTTCCCATCATCGGTGGCACCCGAACGCGCAGAGCGCGACGATTTCAGCCGCGCGGCAACGCTGGCCGGCGTGACTGATGAGACCGTGCGAGACCTGACGCTGGCTGTGCACGCTCTCAACCCCTCGCGAGCCGCCGCGGGCAATAACCCGCAGTGGTATGCGGTACTGCAGGCGTTGAAGTCCTTAGAGCAAGCCGGCCGCCCAAACGAGGCGTTGAAACTGGCACACGAGTTCAGCGCCAAAGGTGGTGCGGCCTACGTGCCTGCGGAAGTGGACCGCCGATGGGCCACGCTCAAACCGGAACGGGTTACGTACAAATCAATCTTCTCGTGGGCAACCGAAGACGGCTGGATCAACCCGAAGAAGGGCATCAGCCCTGACGATTCGGACGATGTCGCATTGAGCGATGTCTACCTCTCGCGAAAGCTTGGCGACTTGCTGGACGGGCGATTTTTGTTTGAGCATGGCGCTCGCGGCTGGCTGGTGTACGAGAGCGGCGCCTGGCGGCCGGCTGGCAAGGGTGAAGTCGTAGAGCAAGCGAAGGGCCTAGGCGCGCATCTGTTGCGTGAGGCCGCGGGTGAAACGCTGGACACCGACAAGACGACTCGCGTGACGAAGCTGGTGAATCGCGCCATGAGTTCAGCCGGCATTAACGCCGCAATGCAGCTAGTTGAATCTGATCCCCGTATCGCAGCGAGCCCGACTGAGTTTGATCGCGATCCGGACATTTTGAACGTTCAGAACGGCGTTTTGCATCTGCCGTCGCTTCAACTGCGCCCCCATGACCCGGCCTTTCGCCTAAGCCGGCAATGCCCCGTACCGTATGAACCTAGTGCGATTGCGCCGCAGTGGGGGCATTTCCTGGCTGCCGTCAGCCGCAATGATCCGGACTGGATCGACTATTTGCAAAGGGCATGTGGCTACACGCTCTCAGGCTCTGTGGTGGAAGAATTGCTTTTCTTCCTGCTCGGTCATGGGGCTAACGGCAAGTCGGTTTTCGCGAACATTCAGCGGCGCATTGCAGGGACTTACGGGACCGCAGTACCAGCAGGTTTCCTGAACGTCTCAAAGCGCGATGGTGAATCTTCCACGCCTTCAATGGCAACCCTGCCAGGCGCCCGTTTGGCTTTGGCAAACGAGGTAGAGGCTGGCGCACGGCTGAGCGCACAAATTGTGAAGGTTGCGTGTTCCACAGAGCTAATCGCAGCGCGGGCCAACTATGGAAATCCATTCCTATTTTTGCCGACTCACAAGCTTTGGGTTCGCGGCAACCACAAGCCCGTAGTCACCGACAACGATGAGGGCATTTGGCGCCGCATTGTCCTGATCCCTTTCGACCGCAATTTCGCTCCAGACGAGCGAGACACCGAACTCGAAACAAGGCTATTTGGCGAAGCGCCTGGCATTCTGCTTTGGATGTTGAGGGGCTATACCGAATACCGACGACGCGGGCTCAAGCCGACAGGCCGCATTGCAGCCGCCTCTCTGTCGTATCGCAAAGAGTCGGACGTTCTGGGCCAGTGGATCGACGAGGCCGCCACGCTTGACCCTGGTGGCGAGGCACTGCAAGGCATCGCCTACGCCGACTATCAGACTTGGTGTGGCGGGCAGGGGTTGCGGCCGATCGCAAAGAAGTCATTCACGCGCGGCCTGGTGGAGCGCGGCATTACAGAACGCCAGCAATCGAGCGGGGCCAGGCAACGGCTTTATGTCGGGCTTCGCCTTTTGAGTAATTTTTAGCACGCACAGGACGCACAGGATTTGAGCTCATTTAACCAAACTTTTTTCTATTGCCTCTCTACGCGGAAGTTTGGTGAAAAAGCCCTGAATCCTGTGCATCCTGTGCGAATCGAGCCTGCATTTATTTACGTGAAAGGAAGAGTATGAATACCGAACATCGGAACTACGCCGAGGACTTGCCTGAGGTTGCACGCCCGTTTGCGGCGGCAATGCTTGCCGGTGGCACAGACGCACCCCTGAACTCTGCTCAGATGGCTGTCGTTGCGCAGTTCCATCCTGAGCGTGTCCGCCAGGTGCACGAGGCTTTCGCGATTCACCTTTGGCTGATCCAGCAAGAACACCCCGACGCGAAAGCGGCGGCCGAAATGCAATTGCAGGTTGTCGAGCGTGCCGGCCTGTTGCCCGCTGCATGGCAGGCATTCGCCCATGTCCGGGCCATTGCCGCCTCTATCGCAGCGTTGCAGGCCGCTGCCAAGCCTGGCTCACCAACCCTGCATTAGCTCCAATGCTTCCCCTTCCAGACGATGTAAAGCCCTTCGTGGCTGCCCTGCTGCACCACCGTATGCCGGCGCCTTCTGCTGACGTTCTGGCGATGTTCGCGCCGCATTTGGTGGAAGAGGTGCATGACGCATTCGCCTTGCATACCCTTGCACTGGGCATGTCAGAGCGACACAGCGATGCAGTCGGGATAGCAGCTCGGTACTTGGCAACCGTGGAGCTCGCGGGGCTGTTGCCTCAAGCCAGGCAAGCCCAACGCTTCATTGCGCTATATGGCGAACGACTGACGCACGCAGCACCTGTGCACACGCACTGACTCAACCCGATGCGCCCATGCGCGCAAATCTGCAAGTGTCGGGGACCCTAGCCGCGAGGATGAGCGTGCGGGGACAAAGAGGGTCGGGGCTCGCGAGTTTTCAAGACTTTGCAACTTGATTGCTACGTACTAGCTCTCCACTGCACACCCCTGTACACCCCTACATTCCCCGAAATTTAGCCGCAGGGCTAATCGCCCGTAAAGCCGGATAAACGGGGCTTATGGACCCTTATCCCTCTTCCCCTGGTTTGTGGCGCCTCGCTGCCGCTGCTTCGATCGCTGGTTTGTCACCTGATCTTTTGGCGCGCTCATGCGAGAGCGGCGAAATCCCCGTCACGCTCGTGCAGCTTGGCCCCCGCCTGCGCTTCGTCAAGGCTACGGAGTTCGCAGCCTGGCTTAAGTCCCGCGACGCCGAAAAAGACCTTTTCCGCAGTGAGTAAAAAGTGTCTTTTGAAGCGGACATGCGAGCACAGGCGGGATACCCGAAAGGCTATTTCGACGACGGCATTCCTGGGAGCCCGATTTTGCTGTCACCGGATGAGATGCGCGCGAAAGCCAACGCGCTGACGGCAGCAATGGAGCGCCACAACGCAGCAAGCGAAAACCACACCACACCGACAACCCTTTTCAAGTAACCCCGAAAGCCTCCCCATGCCTATCAATCAAGCCATCTTTGAAAACTCCTTCAACGCCGAGACGTTGACCGTCGCCATCAATGAGACGAAATACAAGCCTCATCGGATTGGAGCGCTGCAACTCTTTCAAGAGTCTGGCATCTGGACGACCGATCTCCAAATCGAAGCCGCGCACGGCGTGCTGAACCTGCTGCCGAACATCCAGCGCGGTGCGCCCGCAACGATCCACAAGCGCGGCGGGCGAAAGATGGTGAAAGCCACCACAGCCCACTTTGTCAGCCGCTCTACGCTTTACGCAGACAGCATCCAAAACCGCCGCGAGTTCGGCGGCAATGCCGAAATGGACGCAGTGCGCGAGCGCAATCGCATCCTGCAGGAGATGCGCGACAACCACGACGCTACGCTGGAGCACCAGCGCATCGGCGCCATCAAGGGCCTCGTACAGGACGTGAACGGTCAGACCCTCATCGACCTTTACGCGGCTTTCGAAGTAACGCAACAGGTCAAGGACATGGACCTGGACAGCGATGCAACCATCATCCGCAGGAAGTGCATGGATGTGAAACGCGCCATTGAAGACGTGCTCGGCGCGATGGCGTACAAGGGTGTGCACGTCCTGTGCTCGACCTCCTTCTTCGACCAGTTCACCGAGCATCCGGCGGTCACCGAGGCATACAAGCGGTGGCAGGACGGCGAGTTCGCCCGCTCTGACGTGCGCAGCGGCTTCCAGTTCGCGGACATGACTTTCGAGGAATACCGCGGCATGGACGGCGAAGAATTCATTGGTGCCGGCGATGCCTACGCGCTGCCGCTTGGCGTGCCTGACCTGTTCGTCTCGAACTTCGCGCCGGCCGACTACATGGAAACGGTGAATACCGAGGGCTTGCCCTACTACGCGAAGGCCGAGATGGGACCGATGGGCCGCTTTGTCTCGATCGAGAGCCAGTGCAACCCCATCAGCCTGTGCACGCGGCCTCGCTCCATCGTGAAACTGACCGCCTAAGCGGGATGGCACTCACAATCAATCGCGGGAAGCTGGCCGCACTGCAGGAGAGGCACGCTTCTTTACTGGCAGAGCACCTGCGCCTAGGCCAGGTGGCTGTCGAGCGGGCACTGGCCGCGGCACGCCTCCGCAACGAAGGCCGCGCACTGTTCGCTGAGCCGCCGGCCGCGCCGCTGCCTAAAGGCACTTTCGCCTTTGTAAGCCACAAAGATGCCGTGCGCGACGCATCGCACGACGCGGGTGCCCGCATCTTTGATTTGAGCGTGTCCGAACTGGAGGCGCTTGATCTCTCAAGCGATGCGATCGCGTCTGATGTCGTCGCGAAGATCATCGACGCCGAGGCCGCGGCATCTCGCGCCCGCGCTCACGCTGACGAATACGCCCGCCAGGCGCGCGACGCGCGAGCCCTGCTTGATCGACTCGAAGCCTACGCGGCACAACAAAAGCGTTGAAATGACACAAGCAATTCACGAGATACGCGCTCGAATCGCGGCACTGCACGACGAACAGCGCGGCATCGCTCTGACCGGACGAAACCGCGGCGAAGTCGTTGCCCTGATTAATCAGGCAGTGGACGCCTGGCAGGACGGCGCCGCGCGCATGCTGACGCTCCAAATCGACAAGGCTGCCGCGGGGCAGCCCTTCGCGCCGTACGCGGTCACCATTGGCGGCAAGGCGATCGACTTGGGGCCGATCCTCGTATCGCTCATGGGCGCCGAGCCTGTTCGCCGGAAGCTGCACGCAAGCGCGCAATCCTTGCCTGTTGGTCTCAGCCACGCCGAACGCGTGGACCGGCTGACGGCCATTGGCGCCGAACTGGACACGCTTGAAGCCGAGGAAGAGCGGCTCATTGTCGAAAGCGAAGCAACGGATTCGCCAGTGCAACGGCGCCCGGATGCCAGGCCCGAAATCGTTCTGGCGGTCTGATGGCAACCGGTAGCCGTAAGGACGTAGAGCTCAGGCTTCGCGTCAATACCGAAGGCGCGAGCGACGTAAAGGGCCTTGCTGGCGACTTCCACGACCTGGCGCGCGAGGGCGCAGGCGTTGAGACCGCGTTTGACGGCGCGGCCGGCGGCCTTGCGGCCATCAGTGCGCAGACGCAAACTTTCCGCGCCGCAGAAGCTGCCGCGAAGGCAGATACCGTCGCGACCTCGCGCGCGATCGCGCAACAGAGCGACGAACTCCAGCGCCTGAAGATCAATTACAAAGCGACCGGTGGAGACGCGGCTACGTACAAGTCCGAGGTTCAGCGCTTGAGCCTTGCGATCGTGGATTCGAAGGCCAAGCTGCGCGAGAAACAAGACGCCCTGACCGCAGCATCAGCGAGCGCAAAGGCCGCGGCCGTCGCCGAGCGCAACCTGGCGGCCGAAATTGAGCGAACAGCCAAAACTACAACGAAGGCCGCAACAGACACACGCACGGGACTGGAGTCAGTCCACAAAAGCGGACTTGATGCGGCCGGCACGCTACGCTTGCTCGGACCACTGCTGGCTGCCGCCTTCTCCGGTCAACAGTTCGTGCAGGCGATCGCGACAAACGAAACTTTGACTCGCAGTTTCGAGCAGATTTTCGGCTCTGCCGGCCGTGCTCGCGAAGAACTCGATTTCATCAAGGCCACGGCGAACCGCCTAGGCTTGGAAAACCAGACGCTTGCGAAGTCGTATCAGTCTCTTGCTGCAGCCACGAAGGGCACCACATCCGAAGGCCAGCAAACGCGGGATGTATTCGAGGCTGTAGCCCGTGCGATGAGCTCGCTTGGCAAGAGCACGCCTGAGACCGAGCGCGCCCTGACCGCAATCGCCCAAATTGCGTCAAAGGGCACGGTCAGCATGGAAGAACTGCGCGGCCAACTTGGCGAGGCGTTGCCTGGCGCGCTTCAGGCCGCAGCTAAGGGCGCCGGCATCACGACCGAACAGCTTATTGCTATGGTCAGTGCCGGCAACGTCACGGCTCGCGACATGCTGCCCGCCCTCACGAAGGGGCTGAACGACCTCTATGCAAGCGCCGCACCGCCTGAAACCATCTTCAGCGGCTGGGCTCGCTTCAAAAACACACTGGAAGAAACCGCCGTTGCGATCGGTGAAGGTGGCGCGGCCAAAGGCATCACAAAGGGGCTGAGCGGCACAGCGCTGGCTGTTCAAGGTCTGTCGGCGGCATTTGACATTCTCGGGACCGGAATCGGAGAGACCGCGGCGGCGCTCGTCACTGGAAATCTGCAGTTGTCGCAAGGCGAAGCGCTCGCGATCAAGTATGCCGAGGCACTGCGCAAGAGCGCGGAGACCGCCGGCTTTGCCGACAAGGCGCAAGCCGGCCTGAATGCGGCACAGGCAAAGGGTGCCACGACGGCCGTCGAGGCATTCCGCATCACTGAGCGCCTGGCTGAGTCGCAATCTAAGGCAGGCGATTCCATGCTGAAGGTGCAGGCGTTCTATACCGAGGCAGCCACTGGCGCCGAGGTGTACACGAAGCAGCTTGAGAAAGAATTGGCAGCCCGGCGCGAGGAAGGCGCACTCTTGCAGCAATATGCGACTTTGGCGGGCTCGGAGATTGAGCAGCGCCAGGCCGCGACCGCGGCAACAGAGATGCAGGCCAATGCGGCGCGACGCCTGGCGCTGGCTCGCGAGGTGGAAGCCGTCATTGCGCAGTCACTGTCGATCCGGCTGCAGGAAGAGGCGCTCAAGCGGAACGACAACACCGAGGCGACGCGCAAAGAGATTGAAGCCGCTCAAAAGGTGGCAGCGGCAAAGAACACTGAAGCCGAGCAATCGAAGGCCAGCGCCGCCGCAAAACGGATCGAAGCCGAGGCCGCGAAGGCATCGGCCGCCGCCTATCAGGACAACTCGACTCGTGTCTACGAACTGCGCGGCGCGATGGTGGAAGCCAATCAGGCTCTGGAACGGCTCACTGCCTTGCAGAAACAGGGCAAGGCGACCGCGGATCAGGTGAGCGACGCCACGGCCAAGGCTGCAGCGGCAACGCGCGTTTATCGCGATGCACTGGCCGATGCGAGCGCCGCTGCACAGCGCCAGATTTCGACCGTTCAGCAATTGGCACAGGCCGCGCAAGCTGCGATCTCCGTTGACTTGGCGCGGACGAGCGCCGCGCGTGAAGTGGCCGCCGCAAACGGTGACATCGTGCGAGTAGGTCGGCTACAGCGACAGGAAACCGCCCTGCAGGTGCGGGCCTACGAGGAAGAAGCAGACGCAGCCCGCCGAGTGGCACAGGCGATCCGCGACGCAGCCGCGAGGAAGGAAGAAGAGCTCAAGGCTAGCCGCGGACTGACCACGGCCAAACGCGAAGAGATCGAAGCGCAGCGCCGCAGCGCGGACCTGAAGGAATTGGAAGCGCAAAAAACCGACATCCTGGCGCAAAGCGTTCGCGACCTGGCGAACTCGGAACGGGCGCGTACTGCCTCACTCGAAGCGCAAATCACTGCCGAGGAAAAGGCTTTGGACCTGGCCGAGCGCCGGCTGAAGCTGGATGAGCGCAAGCGCAACGCATACGACACGGCCGGCAACGTGGTGAACGCTGAAGTGCCGACGGCCGCGAGCGTCACGAGGGATTTGACCGAGCGGGGCCTGACCCCGGACGCGGCACGCAGCGAGGCGGCTAAATTCTTCAATCCGAACGGCTCGCTGAACTACGGCCCCGGCAACAACCTAGGCGGATCGACGCTGAGCGACACGCTTAGCCGGGTTGCGCAGCGCAATGCCAGCGGCACCGCTGTGAGCGACAAACCGCAAGCCGGCACGTCGCACACGGTCACGATTAACCTTGACGGCAATTCCAAGCGGATCGCTACCGCGACGAGCGCCGATGCGGACAACTTGGCAGGCGTGTTGCGCCAGCTAGGCCAAGCGTCAGGGAACGCAGCATGAGAGCACGCGGAACGAGTATGGGTTCGCGATCTCTGCCAGCGGCTGCGCCCTTACCAAAGCGCCCCAAGCCACCGCCGCCACCCGCGCCGAGCCCGCCGCCGGCTGAATGAATAAGGTGCGCCAGAACCACAAAGGGCTCTCAGATAGCGCACTTGTGATGCGTATCTGAGAGCCCTTTGGCGGTAAGTACAGGATTCGAACCCGTGGTCCGTTGCCGGACGCCGGGTTCCGAACCCGGTGCTTTAAGCCACTCAGCCAACTTAGATCAAAGCAGCACGCCGCGCTGATCTAAAGTTACTGACCGCTGAGTCAAAAATAATTAGCACTCAAACGTGTCGAGTGCTATTAACTGATGATACATCCAGCTACAATGCTCGCAGCCAAGGGAAAACCAGTATTCCTTGCGGAATACTGACAAAAGCTTGGTTAAAGCGCTACGGCGGCAGTCCCTGGAAAAGTCAGCTGCAGTAGTTTTTCATTGTTAGAGCCCCTGATTATATCAGCGCGATTTCAATCGCGTCAAATGTAACGGTGGCAAGGCAACTAAAGGAGTAATCCAATGCCTGCAGTTATCACCGCTGACCAACTCCAGTACACCTATTCATGGAGCGCCATTCCGCCGGACGACCCCAAAGTCACCGGGATTGCGGATACGACATTTCTGAATCGGCACGAGGGGTATGAAGTCCTTCCGTTCCTGAACCGCATCTGCACAACCTACGCTGGCGCCATCAAGGCGGAAGCCATGATCCGCAATCACCTCCCCGGCGATGTGCGAAGCCGCAAAAACGTTTTTGTCTGGCTGAAGGCAAACTGGAAGCGCTTCACGTAATTGACAAGGCCCGCCGACGTGCGGGCCTTGTCCTTCAAGGACTTCATCATGAAAACATACACAAACGATCTGCAGGGCGACATCGCACGAGCCACCGGCCTTACTTCGAGCGGCTTGGCTGAAGTTTTGAAGCAAGTGACGATCGCCGACTACGCCTCTGAGGCTGTACACCGTGCAACTCTTGCGAATATCACCGGCTCGCTCTCTCAGCCAGCGTGGGCCAGTCACGCCGCCTTACTGGAAAGCGAACGGCTAGAGTCGATCAAAAAGGCGCTGCAAGGCCCACTGGGCACCGCCGAATCCGTTGCCGACTACGTGCGCCAGCATCAGCCGAATTCGGCTGTTGACTTTGCGCGTGAATACGCGAAAGCGCTTCCCGAGAAGACCGGCTGGCAGGTCGCTGCAGAGGCTTTAGAACAGGACGCGGGGATTCGCGCGGCCCTAGGCAGCACGTCCGCGATATTCGAAAGCGTAAAGCTCGCACAGGAAAAGAGCGGATGGCAGGCTGCCGCAGAACAAGTGGCACACGGCTCAGTTTTCCGCACGGGGCTAGACAGCGCCGCCGGCATCTACGAAAGCGCTGCGCGAGCTCAGGAAGCGGCCGCAAAGACCATAGAACCAATGCTCGCGCCTACGTACTACGAGGTCCCGCTGCCGGTGCACCACTTCCGGAATCCAATGCTTGAACACTTGGAAGAGCAAGCAAAGGAGCAGGAGGCGCGACACGAGGAGCAATTGCAGGTTGCGCGGCGGCAGGTGGTGGCGGCCGAAACCGTAGCGCGGGCTGCACTGGACGGGGAAGCGATGGCCCAGGAATCGCTCGCAGTTACGAAAAAGTCATTGGTGTGGTCGCGCCTCGCCGCATGGATGGCCCTAGTTGCCTTGGCTCTGCCCGTCTTCATATCGTGGCTGACCAATGGATGACGACGACAAAATCCGGCGCAACCTGGTTGTTGTAAGCGCAGGGATAGTGTTGACTGCCTGGCTCGAATTGCCTGTCGGCAAAGCAATTTCAGATGTGCTGAAAGTTCCAGGCTGGGAGGCGGACAAATTGAGACTGTGGGCAGCAGTGCTGGCAGTTCTTGTTTATCTGGCCTACCGATTCCAATTCTCCGAGGCCGGCAAGACTGCTTTTTGGAAGTGCGAGGAAGAACGACGAAGGCGCATTGAGGGCCGCATTCCGATGATCCTTGCCACGGAATTGCCGCGGGCGTTCGGCACTTCAGAGATTCCGAGCTTTTTCGGCCCGACCAGCAAAGGTGCTGTAGAACTTCCCGCTCTTTATAAGTTGATGGAAGGAAGGGAGATTGCTACAGGTATGCGTTCGCTCAACCCGAACGGAATGAGCGGAGTCGTAACCGTGCACTTTCAGGATCGGTCAACCATGCAATCAGTCAGCCACGAGTTCCCCTTCGTCATGCCGAAGAAAGACGTTTGGCGCTTGCGCGTGTCCGCTTTTGCAGCGGCGTGGCTCTATTCATCGCCGGCCGTGGTGTTTTTCGCGCCGGTAGTGCTCGCGTTGGCAGGGACCGCAGTTGCCAGTTATCGCTTTTGGCGAGCGGTACTGGAGCCCATTGGTTGGTAGCGCTTGAATGCCTACACAGTGCCTACATAATGGAAAAGGCGCCCATCTTTTCAAATGGGCGCCTTCTCATTTTACCAATGGTAGGACGTACGTGACTCGAACACGTGACCAACGGATTAAAAGTCCGCTGCTCTACCAACTGAGCTAACGTCCCGCAAAGCCCATGATTATAGCGTGCCTCAATCGGGCTTCCGGCGCGCCAGCTGGTCCAGCACCCAGCCGGCGGCGCACAGGCCGAAGGTGGCCGTGACGCTGACCGACGAGCCGTAGCCGTGGCAGTTGAGCGAACCGTCACCCTCTACCGCGCACGAGGCATCAGGCGGGGCCACGGCCTCCCGGCTGAAGACGCAGGCCACGCCGATCTTCCTGCCTTCGCGCGGGGCGCCGTGCTCCTTGCGCAGCCGGTAGCGCAACTGGGCCAGCAGCGGGTCGTGCGTGGTACTGGCCAGGTCGTCGATGTCGACCTTGTGCGCCAGGCGTTTGCCCCCCGCGGCGCCTGAACTCACGAACAGCACGCCTTCGCTCCGCGCCCATGCGGCCATCGCCGTCTTGGCCTTGACCTGGTCGCAGGCGTCGATCACCGCATCGGGCGTGGATGCCAGCAACGCAGGCCAGTTGCCCGGCTCCACGAACTCCTCAATGCCCGTGACGACACAGCCAGGATGGATACGTGCGATCCGCTCGGCCATCGCCACCACCTTGGCCTGGCCCACCGTGTTGTCGAGCGCATGGACCTGCCGGTTGATGTTGGATTCGGCGACGTGGTCCAGGTCTACCAGCGTGAGGTGGCCCACCCCGCTGCGAGCCAGGGCTTCCGCAGCCCATGACCCGACACCGCCGACGCCCACCACAACCACGTGCGCGCTCCTCAGGGCTGCAGCACCGGCAACGCCATACAGGCGCTCAAGGCCGCCAAAGCGGCGGGCGAGATCGGCTTGCGGGTCAGCGGGATTCATGCCATCCGCTCCATGCGCCAGCCCTGGTAGCGCAACGCACCGACCGCGCCGGCCAGGATGGCGGCCACCGCCACAAAGCTCGTGGCGGCCAACGTCGAAATGCCGGTCAGGCCTTGTCCTATGGTGCAGCCCATGGCCGTCACACCCCCCACGCCCATGAGCACCGCGCCGCCCAGGTGGTTGGCCAGGTCTTCGACCCCGCCAAAGCCCTGCCAGCGGAACATGCCCGTCGCGAGCGACATGACGGCCGAGCCCGCGACCACGCCGGCCACCGACACAGTACCGATGCCCAGCACCTTGTTGCGGTCGCTGAAGAACATCAACCAG